>CAYHBE010000009.1:0-13950 GCA_964354765.1 uncultured Dehalococcoidales bacterium
TGTGCTAGCTGCCGCCTGCGGCCATGTGGAGCAGGAATTGTGCCGTTCCAGGGTAAGGCCATGCCAAGGACTTCTGCCATGCAAGCCATTGAGTTAGCCGTGTACAATCCAGAACAAGACCCGCATCCTGACATAAAACCCCTACTCTGGTTGGTTGCTCGAGGAGCAAGCATTGGTCCACCATTAATAACGATAGCTGGTACGTCTAAACGGGCGGCTGCCATTAACATCCCCGGCGTGATTTTATCGCAGCCTGAAACGAGCACCATACCATCCAGGTTATGCGCCAGTATCATTGCCTCAATAGAATCTGCAATCAGTTCTCTGCTTGCGAGGGGATAACACATGCCGGCATGCCCCATCGCAATACCGTCGCAGATGGCAATCGAAGGAAACTCGAATGCTGTGCCTCCAGCAGCGGTAATGCCATCGCGGACGGATGCGGCAATACCATCGAGGTGTATATGACCCGGAACCAGTTCACTCTGCGAATTTACGATCGCGATCGCTGGTTTTTCCAATTCTTCCAGCGTTCTCCCCATTGCCTGGAGCAGAGGAGTAGCGAACGTGGGAATTCCAATTTTTGCCATGTCTTTAAGTAACTTCATCCAAGACCTCCATTTCCTCTCTTATCTCATCTGCAAAGTAGCTAATACCTATGTTCCTCGCTTAAAAAAGGGATATTTTCGAAAACTATTATTCTATATTTCCATCTTTAGGCATAAATATCAACATCAGGCTCGAGAAAGCGATAAAAATTGAAAGTATGTCTCTAATTCAGAGCCCGCCAGTATTCAAGTATTTCATAGAGAGTGTTTTCTAAAGGTATAGTTGGACGCCATCCGTTTGACCGCAGTTTTGAACAGTCACCGATAAGCGTTGGCTTGTCAGATAGACGCATACGCTCTGATTCTTGTTCGTATATAATCAGGTTTGAGGACATCGAGATCATTTTATCCAGTATTACTTGGATCGTGGTACCCTTGCCTGAACAAATGTTATAGACTCCTCCTGGTTTTCTTCGTTCCGCCAGCAGCCACATTGCTTTAACTGCATCATGAACGTCCAGGAAGTCTCGTATTGCTTCAAGATTACCGACACCTAGTTTAGACTTTTTACCTGCTTCGATATCAATGATACCCTGTGCAAACTCCGAGCATGCATCGCCAGTCTTTCTCGGTCCGATGATCGAAAAGGGTCGAACGCGGATTACTTTCAATCCATAGGTCTGATGGTACACTTGCCCAAGCATATCGGCAGCCAGTTTACTTACACCGTAAGGGGAGGAAGGATTCATTGCTGCTGACTCTTTGATACCAGTGTCCCAGTTGCTTGGTGAAGCGTATTGGTCGCTTGATCCGACAATTTCGATTAAGGGATCTATTCCAGCTATTCGAGCGGCTTCCAGGAGGTTTAAAGTTCCTATTGTATTTGTTCTGAATGTCAGTTCTGGATCACGCCATGAGTCTGAGATCAGGCTTCTTGCCGCGAGGTGGAATATATAGTTAGGTTTTACTTTGGTTACGATCACTGAAACCCTATCTTTTTCCGTAATATCGCAACGAAGAATATGGATCTTTTTACCAAGATGATCAATGAATTTTGAATCATGGAAGACCGTACCGTGGACTTCGAGTGCTTGATCTACTAAAAACTCAGCTAAATAGGACCCGATAAAACCATCGCAACCGGTAATAAGGACGCGGTTAGTCAAGATAGCCACCTAATCTGATAGTCAGTCCGTGCCGCGCTGATTCATAGACAGCATTAACCAGCTGCATTGCTTCTAATCCATCAGCTCCATTTCCCAGAGGTTCGCGTTTCTCTGCGATGGCCGAAGTAAATTCTTTCCATTCTTCCACCCAGGAGATGTCGTTGCCACGAAACTCGGTCGTCTTGTAGTTAAAAGGTTCAAGGAATGCACGTTTCCCGGTGGTGATTTTCTCGGTGCCATAACTGCCGCCGAGTCCTTCAATGGCGATATAGCCGTCCCGTCCAAAAAGCTCGAAAGTAAAATGGTTTTTCCACTGGGTCAGGCTGGAATGCAGCGAAGCTACCTGTCCCTTTAAAGTGCGGAAAAGAGTAAACGCATTATCCTCGAGCGGATTAATTTTCCAGAAGTTGCTTGAGACGAAACCTGTGACCTCCGTGAAATCTCCCAGGAACCAGCGGAAAAGATCGATAGCATGTATACCTTGTTCCATTAGCTGTCCGCCACCAACGACGTCTAAATTTGCCCTCCATTCCTTTTCATAGCCGGGTCTGCCGCCGATTCCGTATACGCAGCGTATAAAAATTAATTCCCCGATTACTCCCGCATCGACAGATTGCTTAGCTTGATTAATCGCGGGATGGTGGCGGTGGTTGAAACCGCATTTAAGAATAACTTCATTCTCCTGCGCCGCTGCCAGCATCTCCTGTGCCTCTCTTATTGTCCGGGTGAGAGGCTTTTCGCAAAGAACATGTTTATGCGATTTCATGGCGGCGATGCTTATCTCAGCGTGAAGATTAGGTGGTGTGCAAACCAGCGCGACATTAATGTCCGGATTAATAATAATATCCTGCCAATGTTGTGTTGCTTTGCACTCAATGTCGCTGGCTAATTTTTCAGCGTTGTTTAAGCAAGTATCAGCAATCATCACAACTTTACTATCTGGGAACTGCTCAATCGCTTTAGCGCGCCGTCCACCCTGTAGCCCAGCCCCGATTATTCCAACCCTTAGATTCGTCTCTCCTCCAGTGTTTTTACTCATGATGTTTTTCCTCTTCCTACACCGTAATAAATGAAGCCTTTTTGAATTAACATCTGGTTGTCAAGTAAATTAGTTCCGTCGATTATTACAGGCTTCTTCATAATTGCTTTTATCAGATCAAAATCCAGGTTGACGAATTCGATCCAGTCAGTGAGTATCACCAGAGCGTCAGAATCTTTGGCTGTAAGATACGGGTCGGGTAAAAATTCAAAATTCTTATGCAGTCGGACTTCTTCAGGATTGGCTTTAGGGTCGTAGGCTTTTACAGTAATCTGGTTAGCGGTTAATCCCTCGATTATTTCCAACGAAGCTGAACGCCGGAGAGTGCTCGTGCCAGCTTTGTAAGTCAGTCCCAGGACACCGACGGTTAATCCGGACAGATTGCCGAATATTTTTCTTAATTTTTTTATAACAAGACTGTTTTGACGTCTGTTAACTTCCAGAACTCCATTGATAAGGCTGGTGTCATAATTATTATCTTTCCCCAGCTTCGCTAAAATTTTCAGGTCCCGCGCTAAAGTTCCTCCAGAAAATGCCAGACCAGGATGCAGAGGGACTCCCGGACCTATCCGCGAATCTGATTTCAGAGCCTTTGCGACACTCACGGCATCGGCGCCGACTTCGTCGCAAAGATTAGCGATTTCATTCGCGAAGCTGATAGAGGTTGCCATGAAGGCATTTATAGCGTGCTTGGCCATTTCGGCGCTTCTCAAATCCATCCGCAATTTAGGCGCTGTTATCACACCGAAAAACTCCTCGACCTTATCGAGTGTACTGGTTTTATCCGCTCCGATGACGATGCGGTCGGGTTTCATGAAACAATCGATTGCTTTCCCAAGCCTGAGATTTTCTGGACAATATGCGATATTAAAATCGATGGCGGGATTATTTTGCTTAATTATCGATTTGACATAGTCGCAAGTACCTACGGGTACCTGGCTGCTAATAATAATCGTCGTGCCATTTTTCAAGCTGGTTGAAATTTTACGGCAGCAGTCGATGGTCGGCGATAGGATGACGTCGTCATTTTCATCAACCGGGGTATCGAAAGTAATCATCACATCACTGCAGACCTGGATTGTCTTTAAGTCTGAAGTGTAGGTCAAGCGGCTGCGTTCGATATTAGATGTGATTAATTCATTCAAACCAGGTTCAAAAACTGGTGGAATACCAAGATTTAAATCATTTACGCGATCAATATCATCGTCTATTCCTATAACTTCATACCCCAGTTCAGCCAGGCAAGCAGAATAGACTGCTCCCAAGTGCCAGATGCCGATCACACTAACCTTAGTACGATCCAAACGGTTAACGCTGTCCATTCAACAGCCTTCTAGCAGCTATTCTTACGGCTTCGTCTGAGGGGTGGTTCGGGCACCAGCCGAGCTTCTTCATCTTACTAACATCAAAATGGACTACCGGAGCATCACCAGGCCAACCGCGTTTCCCACCCGTATACCTGATATCGACATTTTTTAATTTCATTTCGTTGATGATTATTTGCGCGATTCGCTTTACGGGTGAAATCGAATCACATCCGAGATTAAAGACATCGTATTGCTTGTCAGAATGTCGAATAGCAAAAAGCATACCATCGATACAATCCTCTACTAAAAAATATGGCTTCTCCTGGTTTCCATCGCCGAGAACCTCGAGTTCCTCTGGATTTTTCCTCAACTTCTCAATGAAATCGTAAATAACGCCGTGACCCATCCCGCCGCCAACCACATTCGAAAAGCGGAATATCCATGCCTGCATATTGAACAAATGACAGTAAGCGCTGATAAGTCCTTCGCAAGCAAGTTTCCCGGCACCGTAGAGAGAAATAGGCAATAAAGGTCCCATGTTTTCTGATAACCATACCGATGGCATGTCCCCGTACACTGTCGCACTTGAAGCGAAAAGTATTTTCCTGATGTTGTTTTGTTTCATCGATTCCAGTACGTTGTGTGTCGCTATTGTGCAATTGTTCAGGTCGAGGTCGGTCACTTTATTGCCAGTGGGAATATCCGTGTTTGCTCCCAGGTGCCAGACAATATCATGTCCTTTCATCGAGGTTGTTAATTTTTCGAAATCCAGCATGTCTGACTGAATGAAGCGGAATCCAGTCTTGCCAATCAGATGTTCAATATCCTTTTTATTCCCCGCGACAAGATTATCGTAGACAGTCACCTGGTTGCCTTCGGTTATCAATTTGTCTGCTAAATGGCTTCCTATAAAACCAGCTCCACCAGTTACAAAGAATTTAGACACTTAAGTAAATCTCCTTGCCGATGTTTTGGATTTAAATATTGAATATGATTTTAGGTATCATGAGAAATATCTTTTTGAAAATCCGGTTATTTGAGGGAACATTCCTGCTGAGAAACCGATAGCGACGTAAAATAGTACTCGATTAGTTAAGCTAAATTTTTTCCATGCAATCATCGGATTATATAAAAACTGAAGAGTTGTATGAGGTATTAATTGGAAAAGGATACGTCTCAACAGTGTCCGTTCTCTCAATAGACTTCGGGTGTCAGGATCATCCCGGTACGTTTTTCGCAGGAGTGCTTTTGAATAACCCTGCCAGTAAGCCTGACCTCTGACAAATTGTTTGCCAAGCCGATATGAATAAACCCTGTGTTTGACCCGCACCAAGGGATTGAATAAGATCGTTTTACCTGTCTTAAGACGGAGATTAATTGAGAACTCTGCATCATCTACCACCGGTCCCACTTTTTTGTGTTCTCGTGCGATATGACCGAAATCCTGGGAAAAGCGGCAATAATCAAAAGCTTCTCTACGGAATGACATATTCATTCCACCCGCGGTACGGACAGCTTGTGGGTGTTTAAATCCGATAAAATCAGTGCAGCTTGTAATCCAATAAAGCTCTTGCGGCAGCCAAGTCATCGATTCGTTCTCCCAGATAGGGAAAGCATGACCCGTGACTCCAATAATCGAGCTATTTTCATAAGATTTGATAGTCTCTTTTGCCCAGTCGGAGAACAATAAAACATCATCGTCAACAAATCCGATAATATCTCCAGTGGCATGTTTAATTCCCAGGTTTCTTGCTGGCGATTGTCCCTGAGCACCATTGTTAAAAACCGCTGTTAAATTAGGAATATCATTCGCTTCTGCATAGTTTTTTACTCGTTCCAAAAGTTCTGACGATCGCTCAGCCACAAAAATAACTTCGATTCTATCGTACGTTTGGTTTCTTATCGACTCCAGTAGCTCATATACATCGTTCAGTCGCTCCGTTGTATAAGAAGTAATCACGATGGATAGGGATAAGTCTTGGTTTGTACTCATTATTGTCCGACCAGGGATTCTCTAAATATTTTGAAGTCGCGCGCTTGCTGGTCGTTTGAAATTCCCACGACGATCCCTTTTAACTGGGGAATATGGTTTATATAGTCGATAGCTACCGGAATTTTAAGATAGCCGCTGGCGAGGGCACTCATGGCGATGACTTCGGCATCGGGAACATTCCAGACAGCTTTTTCACACGCTACGCGGGATGGACACATTTGGAACCCAATGGCATTAAATGGCGCAACAATTACGACCTGTGTCAGGTCTACACCCCATTTTGTTAGTCTTTCTATCAACATGGAGGAATTACGTGTTTCAAATCCAGGCTTAATTTTGAGTTTGAGTAAGAAGTCGATGTACTCTTTAAACAACCATTCGAGATTGAGAGCAATTCCCATTTCCGTTACTATCTCGTGGAGTAAAAAACTATACGGATTCGTATATAATGTTGTTGCCGACTTGATCCTGTACAATTCGTAATAGACATATGCTTTCATCAGGTCTGCTGGATTGCGAGTCAGGACACCTTTAAAGCCACCGATGATAGACGCGAAGTTGTGCGATGCTATAATTTGCTTAATCAGATGGGTAATAAGTCCAGGCGTCCCCATACGTGAAGCGAGCCTGACGTAATCAGAGGCTGCCGGAGCGATGGCATAGAGTCGTGGTAGCTGCCTGCTCCGGTATAGAATACCTAATATCGCAAGGGTAGACTGGCTGATAGAGAACATAAAACCACTGGCGCCGTTTTGCGTAGCGATCTTGATAAGATTTGCACAATATTGCGGATCTCTGATTTCCTGGTTTCTTTCCCAGACTCTCCCCTGGGAAAGGTGGCTTACTCCCTGGAATGGATTGTCACCTACGAGTAATATTTTCTCATTGTTCATGTGACTTGTCATGCTCCTGCTCCACCTGCTCGATCAAACGGTCTACCCTGGATGCTGCAACAAAGTCAGGTTCGGCGTGAAAATTTCCTCGGACAGCTTTGATAAAATGTTCGTTTTCGCGGTAATATTCGGTTGCGCCGAGTAAGAAAGGGACATTATCATCTAAGTCCTGCCTGTGCCAGGTAATATTATTTTCCACATCTTCCAATCGAGTAGTATCCCGGTTGACGTCTATAGTACCTTTTGAGCCGATAATAGACAGCCCATATTCGGGCAGCCGGTAATCTCGTCTGCTCCAGGATATATCGAACTCGCCGGTCAAGCCATTGGAGCTACGCACTTTGAAACTCGAACAGTTCTCATCGATGTAAAGAGAGCCACCCGGTACAATGTCTAAATCGCCGAAGAACCACAAGCTGAGATCGATAACATGAGCTCCCAGGTCCCTGGTCGCGCCGCCTTTACCGGACAACGGTTTTCTTTTCGAGTCTGCAAAGTCGGAGGCATAAGCATATGCTTTAAAGGCGATGGATTTGCCTATCATCTCGTCATGCAGCAGTTCCCGGGCTCTTTGGAAGGTCGGCGCAAATCTGCTCATATATCCGACCATGTTAACGCCGCCGATGACTCTAGCTTCTTCGTATAAAGATAGAGATTGATTGTAATTCGCTGCTAAAGTTTTCTCTACGAAAATATTTTTGGTAATTCCAGAGGAAAATAAATCCTTAATCACGGGGAAGTGAGTCCGGATTGGTGTGGTAACATAAACAGCGTCGTATTTTTGTGTCGCGAATTCTCCAAACTTATTGGTTATCATTACATCGGTGAGTGCCTTCCGTGTAAACCATTTCAATATCCGGCTCTTATCGAAAAAGGCTGAGACCCGGACACCTGGAATAGTGTTAAGTATGCTTGCATGCAGCAAGCCCATTTTACCCATTCCGATAACACCAATATTTAACAATTCCTTACTCTCCAAATACTATCAAACCACCTTATTACTTACTGATGATTCCCGGTAGACCAGAAATGCTAATTACCTGAGAAAGCGTTCTCTTACGATGACCCAGAGGTCAATGAATCCTTGCTTACACCCGGATACCTTACTGCTATTTCCCAGCCTGTGATTATCATTGTATTCAACTTCCACGACTTTCAATCCTTTTTTTTGCGCTTTGATGTTCATCTCCTGTTCAAGTTCAAAACCATTCTTAGTTAGCTCCAAGCGTAGAAATGCTTGCTTCCAAAAAGCGTTATAGCCAGAACAGATATCGGTATATTCTGTACCAAACAGGATATTTGACGTGATTGTAAGAATCTTATTACCTATCCAGCGGTGCATCGACATATATGAAGGGCGGCCTTTAGAGAGACGCGTCCCCTTGGCGAGGTCGTATCCCTGGTAGAGGGGAGCAATAAATCGCTCAATATCAGCTGGATTCGTTTGACCGTCGGCGTCAAGAGTCACAACTATGTCGCCGGCGGCTTTCTCTACTCCATATTTAATTGCGTCTCCCTTGCCCTTACCAGGTTGAAATAACACTTTAATTTCTGGTCTAATTTGTTTTGCTGTCTCGACAGTTGTGTCAGTAGAATGTCCGTCAACCAGGAGCACCTCATGAATCCAACCCGGAATCTTCGGTAATACATACTGCAAATTAGCGGCCTCGTTGCGCGTGCATATTACCACACTGATCATAGGCGCATTTTCAAATATTATCGACATCTAATCATCTGATCCGTTTGTAACAGACAAAACAAAATATTCAAACAAGTACCAATCTTAACAGATCATTTTATATCTAAACTACTTAATAATCAACAATTATTTTTTATAAGGGTGTCTATCATGGAATTTCCAGCCACAAATGACATGAGAATGCGGTCAAATATCCATGTTAAGTTATGTGGTGGTATAATCTTTGATAATCAAGTACGCAGGTAAGAGATGGAAAAACTCCTGGATCTAATCAAGATATCCGGCGATGACTTAAAGAAAATATCCGTAATCACTCTAATACTTTCAAATATTGTACCGGTCCTGGGTGTAATTTTCCTTGACTGGCAGGCTTTTGCGATTTTATTCTTATTTTGGTTCGAGAATATTGTAATTGGAATTTCTAATGTGTTTAAAATGGCGGTCGTAGCTACAAACAACACGAGGGTGGGCGCAAAGGTCTCTGCAATATCCTTTTTTATTGTGCATTACGGCATATTCACGCTCGTCCACGGAATTTTCATCTTTGTAATTTTCGGCGGCTTTTTTGAGGAAACAGAATCCAGCAGCGTTTTTGATGTATTTGGTAATTTCGCTGACCTGCAGCTGTGGTGGGCAATTCTGGCGCTGGTCATCAGCCACACTGTTTCGTTTTTTACGAACTATATCGGCAAGGGTGAGTATAAGAACACTACTTTAAATCAACTGATGGGACAGCCTTACGGGCGCGTGGTGATTCTGCACATTACAATCATTATCGGGGGTTTTCTGGTTGCGCTATTCGGTTCACCGGTGGTCGGTCTTATTCTGCTTATTGTTTTAAAGACTTTTATCGACATTAAAACCCATCTCAAGCAGCATACAATTTTCGATATAGAACAAAGTGAAACGGTGGAAGTGGTCGGTTCAGAATAGAGCTGTATAGATTTATCTTTTCATCGGTTGTGTTTTGAGAGTGCATTAATAAGGATCTCCTGGGACGTTCTTATAAGGGTATAATTTAATTCAGTTCTATCAGATTACAGTTTTCGGTTTTTATCTTAGCCGCCAGCATAAGGACATTGACATAATTGTTGTCTGGTATTAAAGTTTGCTTACCTGGTCTGAATAATAAAGAAAACCTGGCGATGTGTAAATAATATGCCTAAGTTTGTATTGCGAGTCGGCGATAATGAGGTTGAGCTTGAAGGGGCGACCAGAGACGAAGCTATCAAGAAAGTCGGCTTGAATCCTAAAAACTGGCAAGAAAACAGGAGAGAGAACATGGAAATTAAAGAAAGAATAAACATTAATAAACAGCAAGCAACAGTACCGGATGTTGTTAAAAAGCGACCGAGTCGCCCGTTGAAGATAGAAGCAAAACCAGCCATTCTCCGCCGTAAGCCTAATATTACTACCGAGGATATTGGAAGATGGTATACCGACGGTTCGGATGTTTGGAAATTAGACGAATTTATTCCGGAACCGCAAGTCTCGATGTCCAAGGTTGCATCTATGGGAGGTGACCCTCAAGCCCACGAAATTAAAAAGGGTTACCTTTCCGAGTTCAGTGACTTCTGCCGGCTGATACCAGAACCTGAAACAAGGAACCGCCCCAAGAAACAACGATAAACCTGTTTTAAAACAGTCAATAATTCTTGGGATTAGTATCGGGGTGAGAGGATTTGGACCTCCGACTATCCGTCGCAGAGAAGGAGAAGTCCCATCCTCTCCCTGAGATCGCCGCGTGACCTCGCGATGACAGATTGTCGGTGGGTTTTGCTAGGCTGCACCCTGCTAAAGTAATCTCCCTGTGTCCCTTCCCGAATCATCCCGATTGTCATCGGGACAAGCGTCCGGGACATGCTTTCAAAAAGAGGGATTTTTCATTTCTCCCCGCCACCAGATCGCCACGTCGTCCGTACGGATTCCTCGCGATGACAGGAAAACGTAATCCCTCTTCTTTTCTCCCTTTAACAAAGTGAGAATGATTCGCATCGGGACAGGTTTACAGAAGTGAAAAAAGGAATAAGCTTCCCAAGTCCGGATTTCTTTTTGGAGAAGGAAGAAGGTTTGATACTTATATTTTCCCCATATATAATATTTAAAGCAATATTAAAGTATTAAGATTGCGGCAATTATATAGTTTAAATACGCTGATTCGGAGGGCGAGAGATTTTCTATGAAATACCGTCTTTATTTTTTGATTTCTCTAATTATTGTGATTACCATTGTCTTTCCTGCTTGTTCGAATAAAACCTCGTCAAATACAGAAGCACCGCTTATTGATGTACAAAATGTAGCAGAGATGAACTGGAGTACCAAAGGTACAGTAAATGAAGCCACAATAAGTAGTCAAAAGGGTGGGACTATTCAACAAAGTGAAGTTTCAATAGTTGTTCCCCCCGGTTCTTTATCGGAAGATAGTAAAGTATCGATTAAAGAATTTACTGAAGCACCTCCCCCGGATATGCCGCAGGGACAGGATACTACCCACCCGATTGTAGTTTCAATAAGCAAGGTATATGATTTAGGCCCTGCTGGTACTAAATTCAACAAACCAGTCGAAGTTACCGTTGCATACGATAAAAGTTACCTAAATGATGGTGTAGATTCAAGAAATATATCATTTGCTTACTTCAATGGCAAAAACTGGATTGCCGCAGGAGGTCTGGTAGATACGCAAAAAGGCACTGTGACCATTGCTTTAAATAGCTTCCCGGGTGAAATCATCACGGTAGTTGTGGGTACTATCATGACCGGGGCAGTTACATGGGCAGGTGCAAAAGCTTACCAATACTGGAAAGGTGATCCAATAAAACAAAATAACGCCAAGGAATTTATTACGCCAAATAATCCTACAGTTGGATATAATACACTGCGTGCTGGAGCTATGGGTTATGAAGAAGGCAAGCGAAAATGGATTCCATTGGAAGACCCAAATAATCCCGGTCAAATTAATCCAGCCTTTAAAGATTACGCTAATATCGCATATAAAGATAGAGCGCACACCAATCAAATTGGTTTTGGCGGTAGTGCAACCAGCTCTGCAAAGTATCCTACTTACTCCGAAGAGAAGAATTTCCAGATGCCAGAGGAGTTTTTTAAGAGCATGACAGGAGATTGTACTGCAGTAGCCTGTGCTTACACAAGCATGCTACGGAGGTTAGGTATAAAGGCATATGCTGTAGATGGATATAAATCAAATACAGGTCAGGGAGCTAAAAGACATGCCTGGGTGGAATTCTACCTTGATGGTGAAATCTATTACTGTGACAACGAAGAAGGTGTTATACCTTTGAGCGAAGTAGATAGTACTCTGAAAAGGCCTACCGATATTAAGTACCAGGGTTATATGTGGAATGAATTAGGACAAGAGAAATACACTGATTTCTGGTGGGAAAAGGTCCAGGATGCAGTATGGTTATTGACTCCAGATTTAACTAGACCTGGAGATAACTACGATAATGGAATGATTATCCGATACGAGTTATTTTCAAAAGCATATCTAAGTATTACAGACGGTAGAGCTTCTGCCAGTCAATCCCGTTCGGTTTCAATTCCGGATAGATTTGACGGCACCAGCTTCCTTGAAATGGACGGCACTTATGATTCAACAACTGGAGTTCTCACAGGTGCGTATGAATGGGGATATGGAGGTGATCCTCACGATGACACGTATATTAAAGAGAGAGTAGTGTACTCAGGTAACTTTAAGGGCAAGTTCTTGTCCAATGACAAACAAGTCCTTTTGGAGTTCAATGGGGACATCACCGTAACAAGGACACCGAAGAAAGGACAGCCATGGACCTTTACTGAAAAAGGTGGCTTACCAGTAAATTATATAATAACAAGAGTCAAATAATCGTCGGAAGGTTATCTGTTTGAAACTAGATCTATGCAAATAGCCTTCGGACTATGAACAACTAAATTGGATATACCGAAGCTACAGATCGTACTATTATCTGCACTCCATAATCAGCGTATGGTCCTGTGATGTATCAATTTGTTGCCCGACGAATCCCGCTAGTGGTTTCCCGTCTAATTTGGAGAGCTGCATATCGATACGTGATGTACCGAACGAGAATGACCGACTGAATGCCTGTATCTCTGCACCATTATTTGTGATAGTGACAGAGTCGATAAAAATCTTGGGTACCTGAACTACAGCGGTCTCGCCCTGATTAATCTGTGAAGGAACATTAATACCCGGTAGGAAATTGAACCCGAGGGCTGCGGATCCCTGAGCAATGTCCCATGTACCACAACTCCGATTGGTTACCGTTATCTTCATATCGTTCGACAATATTATTGCCCCTGCACCAACAGCCCCAACCACAATTACACCCAGTACAATTAAAACAACCAGGATGGCTGCAATTCCACGCTCATCAGAAAATAACCTTCTCATGTATGCTCCCTCCTATTATGCCAAAGAGCTTTACTTCTAGCTTATTAACCATATTAAATATTTCAAGACGAAGCTGTCAACATCTCTTTTTACACCATAAGGTAATCAGAGAGGGATAACCTTTAAAATAGATGAGTTTCATGATTTTGGATTGATAGACGGCACGGCCGAAGCCGTGCCGTTTTCAAATCGTTTTACGTTTCTGCAGCAGCTTACGTGACTAAGCTTTCCGAATCGGGTCATTTGTGCAATCACGACGCACCATTCCGCCGAGACCGCCTGCGCTGGACCACTTGCCACGCCGGTACGCCAGAATGCCCAGGCTCCGGAGCTCACAGGATTGGTGACCGTCGGCGGTAAAACGAACGTAGCCGCCGATGACGTGCGCTTTGTTCATGGAAGCGTGCAGCACGCGTGCATCGTGGAGCGGCAACGAATATGCCCAGCGGCCCATCCCCTGCCCGGCAACACTGAAGAATAATCCCGGCGTCTTCTCGTCGCCAATCAGAGGAGAATTACCGAGGGTCGGGTCGGTACTGCCGCCATTGACCCCGCCGGTCCGTCTCGCCGTCCCGGGTTCGGTGACGCGCAGCCGGTCCTTAACGCCCTTGTAGTTGTAGGGAGACATGGGAGCACCGGAGCGAGAGGAGTACAACCATTGCACGGTCCACGGTAAACGCAAATTGGCGGTGCGCATTCCGACGACCTCCTCCCCCTCTTCCGCCGAACCACCCAGACCACGGCGGTCAATCAGTTCCTGCGTCGAGCCTACGCCAGGCCAGGGAATGATGTTGTAGCCCCACATCGTATTACGCTCGTTATTATAATGCACGACATCCACGTCATTGCGGGCGACATTTTCCCAACCTGCCTGGGTGTACAGCAACGAAGAGATCT
>CAYHBE010000010.1:0-13724 GCA_964354765.1 uncultured Dehalococcoidales bacterium
GTCCGTATCGATAAGACCATCCATGATCTATCCGACCAGATACATCTCGATAAAAACAAGAAGCATAACATCGAGGTAGTCGTCGACCGGCTGGTCATAGGCCAAAGCGACAGCCAGAGCCGGCTCGCCGATTCTGTAGAAACTGCCTTGAAGCTGGGAGCCGGAGTCGTCCTTGTCTCCATTATCGACGGCGATGAATTGCTTTTCTCAGAGCATTTTGCCTGCGTTCAATGCGAGATCAGCCTGGGAGAAATCGAGCCGCGGACATTCAGTTTTAATAGCCCGCACGGCGCTTGCCCGATCTGTACCGGCCTCGGTTTCAAACTGGAGATAGACCCCGACCTGATTATCCCCAACAAGATGCTTTCGATTTCCCAGGGAGCTATCAAACCTTACCAGACTCACTTCTGGTACTTCTATCGGCTCGAAGAGACGGCTCGAAGGCACGGTTTCTCATTAAACACTCCTATAAAAAACCTGACAGCGAATCAACTCCAGATAATATTGTACGGTGAGGACTTCGAACGCTACCACTACCGCAACCGGTTCGGGCAAATCCGCGAGCATACCGAAGGCTGGGAAGGCGTCATCCCACGCATGGAACGGCTTTACCACGAAACACAGTCGGAATATTCCCGTGCTGACATAGAACGGTATATGGTTACGCGGTCCTGTCCTGCCTGCCAGGGGAAGCGCCTTAAACCCGAAGCGCTGGCTGTAACCATCGGCGACAAAAATATAATAGACGTGTGCACAATGCCGGTTTCACAAAACCTGGAGTGGGTGCAGGCTTTAAGCGGTGGTGGAAAACCGATCCTATCTGAACGCGAGCAGATGATTGCCCGCCAGATAAATAAAGAGATAACGGCGCGGCTAAGTTTCCTGCGCGATATCGGATTCGAATATTTGAGCCTCGACCGTCCGGCGGCGACTCTCAGCGGGGGAGAAGCCCAGCGTATCCGCCTTGCCACTCAAATCGGCAGCGGATTGATGGGTGTGCTCTACATCTGCGACGAACCAACCGTCGGTCTTCATGTCGCGGACAGCCACCGGTTGATTGAAACCCTGAAACGGCTCCGCGATATCGGCAATACGATTCTCATCGTCGAGCATGACGAAGCAGTAATGCGTACCGCCGACCACATCATCGACATGGGACCCGGTGCGGGTGAGCACGGCGGCAGGATTATTGCCACCGGCACAATCGATGACATTAAGAAGTGCGCTGAATCTATTACCGGTCAATATTTGAGCGGCATCAAAGAGATACCCATCCCCAGACAACGTCGGAATGGTAACGGCGGGCAATTATTGATTAAGGGAGCCCGTCAAAACAACCTCAAAAATATCGATGTCAACATTCCACTCGGGAAATTTGTCTGTATTGCCGGCGTTTCAGGCAGCGGTAAAAGCACGTTGATCGATGAAATCCTTTATAAAAAACTGGCACAAAAGCTTTACAAGAGCAAGGAGCAGCCAGGTGATTGTGATGATGTCCTGGGAGCCGAGTATATTGACAAGGTCATAGATGTCGACCAGTCACCAATAGGGCGGACTCCGCGGAGCAATCCAGCGACATATACAACCGTCTTCACCGCCATCCGCGAACTATTCTCAACAGTCCCCGATGCACGTGTGCGCGGGTACAAACCAGGTCGGTTCTCTTTCAATGTGAAGGGAGGCCGCTGTGAAGCCTGCCGCGGCGAGGGTTATATAGAAATTGAGATGCAATTTCTTCCGGATGTAACTGTACCGTGTGAAGTCTGCAAGGGAAAGCGTTACAACCGTGAGGCTCTGGAAATCAAGTTTAAGGATAAGAATATCGCTGAGGTGCTTGACATGACAATCGAGCAGGCGCTGGCATTCTTTGAGCACTTCCCGAAAATCAAGAAGAAGCTCGAAACACTCAATGACGTCGGCTTGGGATACATGAGACTGGGGCAACCGGCAACCACTCTTTCCGGAGGCGAAGCGCAACGCGTCAAACTGGCAACCGAACTGGCACGGCGCGCTACCGGCAGGACACTGTATATCCTTGATGAGCCGACCACCGGACTTTCATTCGAGGACGTGGCAGCACTGCTCAGGGTCCTGCAGAGACTGGTGGATGCCGGCAATACCGTGGTTGTGATCGAGCATCATCCCGACGTGATGAAGAGCGCCGATTATATTATCGACCTGGGACCAGGAGCCGGGGAAAAAGGCGGGTACGTAGTCGCTACCGGTACTCCAGAAGAAGTGGCACAAGTGCCAGAATCGATTACCGGACAATACTTGAAGAACGTTCTCGCCGGTGAGCGAGATCTCGTACATATTTCACCAAACTCCTAACAAACATTGCGAGTCCAGATAATGCCCGAAACCTGGCAATCCCTATATTTACACAGGTTCCTGTTTGATAAATAGTGTTCTTTGGGCACTTTGCGTAAAGGCGGCGGGAGATTACCATGTCATCCCGATTTCACCGGGATTCCTCGTAATGGTCTAATTTCAGGTATTTACTTTAGGGCAGGTTTTGACTTTTGAGTTTTCAGTTTTTATTTTCTTAGTCTTGTTTCCCCGTTTTTTTTACAGTATTATGAAATTACAATGCCTGAAGATAAATACGCCAAAAAACGCTTCGATATTCAAGGTGAAGACGCCATCGACGTCAACTGTCTTGAAGCGATCCCATTCGACTATTCGGGGTCTGCCACCGAAGTTGTTTACGACACCGATGAATTCACCTGCGTCTGCCCATGGACGGGACTCCCTGATTTTGGCACGCTGACTATCAGTTATATCCCAAATAAAAAGCTCATCGAACTAAAATCGCTGAAATATTACCTGACTTCATTCCGAAATGTCGGGATCATTCAGGAGCATGCCGTCAACCGCATACTCAAAGACCTGGTAAAGCTTATCAAGCCTGCCTCGATGACAGTTGAGGCTGAGTACAAGGAGAGGGGTGGAATATGGACAAGAGCAACGGCAGGGTTTCAAGGCAAATAAACAGGTTGTCTATCACCAAATGGTTCCTATCCTTTGCAGTTCTCACGGTATTAATTCTCTTGACTTCGTGCGGCGGTTCTGCTAATAGTGAGCTTGATCGGAACGAGAAGTTGTGGAAATCTCAGAACATCACGAGCTATGATTTCACGCTGGCAAGAAGCTGTTTCTGCCCGGAAGACTGGCGCGGACCTGTAAATATCCAGGTGAGAAATGGGACGGTAACCTCAACCAAGTACGTTTCCAACGGGCAGACCGCGACATCGGAGAAATTCGGGGATGTAGATACTATAGAAGAGCTCTTCGCTGTTATCCACGATGCGTATAAGGGGAAGAATACATTCGACCAGAAAGCAGAAACGGTGACCGTTACCTATCACCCAGACAAAGGTTACCCGCTTACAATTTACATTGATGTTTCGCAGATGATAGCGGATGAGGAACAGGGATATACGGTTGAGGATTTTGTTGCACGGTAAGGTACGATTCCTCTGCCATGAATACATTAGACGCAATCTTATCACTCATCTTTCAATAGTTAATTGAGCCGCATATTCGTCGACATTCGTAGATCTGAGAATTCAGGTATGTTGTGCCGGGCAATCACACCAATATTAAATGCCAGGCATAGCAACCCAAACAGTTCGTCAGATTCCGCTCGTGAACGATAAAAAGATTGTCACTATTGTGTGTACTTGCTGATATTCCATGATAGCCTCATTAAATGGTCTTTGACATATGCAGTTTCTGTTCGTATAATCTGACTACCAAAGAAGAGACAGTCTAATAGTCTGGTAAAGGAGAAATGGTATGACCATTGACCTATCAACCGAGAAGCGACTTGGAAAGTTACGTGTCTGGAACATAGTTGTTGGCTTAATACTCGCAGTACAAGCTATAATGATCGCAGTACTTACTAACGACTTCTCTCTTCCTGTGACAGCTACCTTCATGAACGGCCCGCCCGGCACCACGCCTGAGCTTTTCGACCTATTTAATATTTCAACTGGTTGGGGTGTTTTTATTTTCCTGGCAATTTCGGCTGGTGCTCTGTTAATAATCGCTTCGCCGCCAGTCTTCCCCTGGTACAAGCGTAATCTGCTTCAGAACCGTAACTATGGACGCTGGATCGAGTATTTTTTTAGCTCTTCGATTATGATCGTCTTAATTTCCCAGATCACAGGTATCGGCGACATAGCTGCACTACTTGCCATCTTCGGAGTAAACGCCAGCATGATACTTTTTGGGGCACTGCAGGAGAAGTATGAAAAACCGGGCAAACCGAACCTCCTGCCGTTCTGGTTTGGCTGCTTTGCCGGGATTATCCCGTGGATCGCGATAGTGATTTATGTCTGGGCACCGGGGCTCAGTGTGTCTCCACCCGGATTTGTTTACGGTATTATAGCCTCACTGTTCGTTTTCTTTAATTGCTTTGCTGTCAATATGGTATTGCAGTACAAGAAAGTCGGTCCCTGGCGGGACTATCTATTCGGTGAGAAAGTTTATATAATTCTCAGTCTCACTGCCAAGGCTTTGTTAGCCTGGCAGGTGTTCTTCCCGGTGTTGATGTCATCCTAGAAAGATAACAGATGATAGTCGCCACCGAAACCTGACGTCCGGGGGAAAGCCGGATTAGAAAATGAGAGTACAGGTAACCACGGACAGTACCGCCGATATCCCCAAGGAGCTATCGGACAAACTTGGGATCAAGATAGAGCCGATTTACCTGCGTTTTTGTGATGTAACTTACCGAGATGGTATCGACATCGGAATTAACGAATTCTACGAATGTTAGATTCCTCACTATAACTGGTACTAAAAAGGGGGCATCTCCAAGTGGACAATCAGGCGGAGCTAATGTTCTCTGGGGAGGAGTCCCAAGCAGTCTAAGACCTGTATATACCATTTCAATGATTATATCTGCTCTGGGATATTTCGCCTTTATTTATTACATCTTATTCCGGCTTGATCCAGCGCAAACAAGTATTGCGGGCATTTCCGGCTTTACACTTTTTTATGTTATCTTCCTGGCGATACTGATTCCTTCTGCCTTATGGATGCCGCTTACTAACATGTATATATCGAATCCAAGCACAGGAGTTTGGATTGGGATTCGTACCGTCCTGGCTCTTGTCGGTCTGGGGTCAATAGCTCTCGCCTGGGCGCTCCTGACGTTACAGGGAAAAGTCCCTGGAGCAGCCCACTGGCTGGCTGTCGCCGGGAGTGCTTATTTTGCTTTACATACCGCGGTTTTGGATGCAATAGTCTGGGCGGCATTATTTAAATAGGACCAAGTCTGTTCCGACGCCCTAGACTAAGGTTTTATCAAGACCCGTTGTGTTGTTTCGAATCGGGCAACCAAATATTCAAATACGCTTACAGCTACCAGTACGCTTTCCGAATGGTCAACGAACTGTTTTAAATTAGGGTGTTTACCGAGAAAAATCGAGTGAAAGCCTTTTTCTCTATCTATCTCTTTATGAGCTGAACCGATAACTGTGATCGCAATGGCTTCATTGATGTCGGCAGGTCGATTAGAGCGATTATCGATCAACAGCGACACCCTGTTATTTTCAATGATATTTCGATATTTTCGAGTACTCTGGCTTGTGACAAACACCAGGTACAATAAATCATCGGTGGCAGCAAAGGCTATTAAACTACTATAAGGACCGTCCTTTCCAACAGAAGAAAGCACTGCGAAAAATTGTGTGCTCAGCACTTTCTTAATTATTTCAATAGGACTAGAATCCGTATTATGGTGCAAGGTAAGTTAACCTCAAGATATTATTTATTGAAAAATTCTACACCGAAATCCGATAACTATCAACTCATCAATATTCAAATTATTTCAGTCTGAAATACGCGGCACCGTTCTTGCTGAGATTAATAAAAAAGAAGGATTTTTTGGGCGAAAAAGGTATAAGGATGGGTATACAGCGCGTCTCAGCGACACACCCGGTAAGGAAACATCCGACTATTGATAGATTGGAGGTTATGTAATACAATGTGATTCAACGCCAGAGAAAGCCCTTTAAGAGCAGGTTAGCACAACGTAAACCGATGGAAAAATTAATCAAATCGGGAGCAGAGAGTCATGAAATTAACTAAGATCGATAATTCTATAGGATTTCTCGAACTCGATAGCATCCTAAGTGATGAGAGTGAAAAAGAACTAATAAACTTGTTAACTGCGGCAATCGGTGAAAAATGGGTGAAATTAGTCATTGATTTTAATCTTTTGGATTATATGACAAGCTCCGGAGCAGCCGCGCTTGTAAAAATGTCAGTTCTGGCAAAAAAAAACCGAATAAAATTAATAGCTTCTGGATTAAGACAGCGGTACCAGGAAATTTTTGATTTCATTGGCTTAAATAAAGGATTTACTATTATTCGCGACAAATTGGAGATATCATCTCATTTATTGGGACTCACCACCCAGCAAATAGATATTTTATTCAGTGGCACCGGGAAGCAGAGTGATATCGGCTGGGCACCGATGATTTATCGATTACACGTTGCAGACAAGCCAGAAGGTTCCATGAATAAAAATGTCGATAAGCGGCTGGTTCTCGGTCCATTACTAGGATTTGGTCCGATGTGGGAAAAGACATATCTTCTGAAAATCGAAAAACCAGGTCTCCAACCTTACGATGTCATGGATATGATGAAACAGAATCTTCCGGATTTTCAACCTGTTCAAAATACTTTTTACCCCTCCAAGAAAGGAATTATGGCGGGAGAAATCGTATTAATTGATTCGGTGACGCCTGGTGGTATTGTTTCCACAGGGGTACTCGTGCTCTATGCAGACGAGCTTAGTTTCAGCTTGATTACCCCGCAAGGGCATCCCGAAGCAGGTTGGGTTACCTTTCTCGTAAAAGGAATTCCGGGAAAGGTTGAGATGCGGATACAGGGATTGGCACGTGCCAGCGACCCATTTTTTGAGTTCGCTTTCAGAATAGCAGGCTCCAAATTCCAGGAAACTATATGGAAGCATGTATTGTCGTCACTCGCGTCATATATCGGTATACAGGCGGAAGTTACGGTTGAAAAAAGGTGCCTTGCATCTGACTTGCAATGGGCTCAAACCAAGAATCTATGGCATAACTCGCAAATCAGGTCTTTACCTTATAATATTCCACGCATTTTTAAACCGAAAAAAGCAAAAAAGTAAATGATATCAAATAAGAAAACCGGCAACGCAATTGTCGTTGGGTCAGGACCTAATGGCATGGCGGCGGCAATTACTCTTGCTCAGTCAGGCTTAAAGGTTTCGGTTTACGAGCGAAATTCATCAATCGGAGGAGCATGTGCTTCTGCTGAATTGATAAAACCGGGCTTTATTAATGATATTGGCTCGGCGGTACACCCTCTCGCAATCTCTTCTCCGTTTTTTCGTGATCTACCTCTTAACCAGCATGGGCTCGAATGGACGTTTCCCCCCTCAGCACTCGCTCATCCACTCGATGATGGTACTGCGATTCTTTTAAAAAAATCGGTCAAAGACAGTGCGGAAACGCTTGATCGAGCTGACAGGAAATCCTACCAGGAATTAATGGAACCGTTCTTAAAACGCTGGGAAGAAATTGTTGACAACATTATGTTTTTCCCAAGGCTATCATTTAGCAAATCCATCGTAATGCTTAGTTTTGGCAGGCGTGCATTAGGTTCGGTAAATAGGATCGCCAAGAATGAGTTCAGCGGAAGCCGCTGCCGCGCATTATTTGCCGGTCTTGGAGTCCATTCTGTTATTCGCCTGGATTCGAATGCCAGTGCGGCTGCGGGTTTGATGCTGGGGATAGCCGCTCATGCGACTAATTGGCCGTTCCCCGTTGGCGGGGCACAAAAGATAACTGATGCAATGGCCAGTTATTTTAGTTCACTGGGCGGGGAAATAATCACCGGATTTGATGTAAGTGACATAGCAAAGTTGCCACCTCACAACAAATTGCTGCTAGATATCACGCCCCTACAGTTTTTACATTTGGCAAACAATTTGCTGCCTGAAGCTTATAAAAATAAATTAAAGGAATATCGATATGGACCGAGCGTTTTCAAGATGGATTGGATACTTGACGGAGCCATCCCCTGGACAGCCAGTGATTGCTTGACTGCTGGCACAGTCCACCTTGGGGGTTTACTTGAAGAAATCGTGGCCAGTGAAAACGAAGTTTGGGAAGGGAAACACCCGGAAAGACCATTTGTTTTATTGTCTCAACCCAGTCTATTTGACAAGTCACGCGTCAACAATTCGGGACATATTGTCTGGGCATATTGCCACGTACCTAACGGATCTACAATAGATATGACTCAAAGAATAGAATCACAGATCGAAAGATTCGCGCCGGGTTTTAAGGAGCGCATTATAGCACGCAAAACTTTCTCTTCTGCCGATCTGGAAAAAGATAATCCTAACTGTGTAGGTGGTGATATCACAGGGGGTAAATTAAGCTTAAAACGTCTAATATTCCCTGACATTTCATATAAGACACCGATAAAAAATACATTCCTATGTTCTTCAAGTGTCCCTCCCGGTCCGGGAGTACATGGAATGTGTGGATTCCGAGCTGCTCAAATTGCGTTAAAAACATAAATGAGGTTTGAAAAAACATTTATCAAGAGTCGCTTTTGCTCAATTTGACGCGACTTTTCTAGTTACATTTTGGACCTACTTCGGGATAATCTTCCTGCCACCTAATCCATTTATTGCCTTCTTGATAGTTGATGAACTTCGCTTTTCCCATTTCCCCGATTCTCCATTTAGAGTATATTCTCATCGAATGCTGCGGCGGACAGGGAGTTAGAGGGTGAGGTCGTGATTTACTTATCCATTCCTCTTTCCACTGCCTCCCTTAGATTGCTCACCGTAATCACTTCCACATCCTTGGGGAGAGGACTTATCTTCTCACCAACTTTGGGCACCAGGCAGCGCATAAAGCCCATGCGCCCTGCTTCTTTTACTCGGCGGTCGAGCTGTGCCACGTTGCGAAGTTCACCGCTTAAACCAAGTTCCCCAATGGCCGCTATGCGTGGATCCAGCGGTATATCCCGGCATGAAGAAGCAATTGCCAGGGCAATACCCAAATCAGCGGCCGGCTCGTCAATCTTAAGACCACCGGTCGCGTTGACCATCACGTCCTGGTTTCCAAGTTTTAAACCTAAACGCTTCGTGAGAACCGCAATAATCATCAACATACGGTTGAAATCAACTCCGTTGGCAGTACGGCGCGGCATTCCAAAACTCGTGGCATTGGTCAAAGCCTGTATTTCAACCAATAGAGGTCGAGAGCCTTCGATAACAGGCACGACCACCGAGCCGATTATTTCACCTTCCCGTTGCGAGAGGAAAGCTTTTGATGGATTTTCAACTTCGAGTAATCCCTTCTCTTTCATCTCGAAGACGCCGATTTCATTAGTTGAACCAAACCGGTTTTTGACACAGCGTAACAAACGATATGCGCTAAATTGCTCACCTTCAAGGTAAAGTACAACATCGACAACATGCTCGAGAAGCCTGGGACCTGCGATATTCCCCTCTTTGGTGACATGTCCGGTGATGAAGACTGGTACGCCTGTCGATTTTGCCCAGCGCATTAGTCTTTGTGCCGATTCTCTAACTTGTGTAATACTGCCGGGCAGTCCGTCATCTTCAGGTACATGGGTCGTTTGAATAGAATCTATGATGAGCAAACCAGGTGCCATTGCTTCTAACTGAGCAAGGATAACCTCGATATCGGTTTCTGAAATTAAAAAAAGCCCATCGCCTCTGATGCCGAGTCGATTTGCGCGCAATTTTATTTGATTGGTGGTTTCCTCACCAGAAACATAGACAATGTTCCCACGCGTCCCGGCTGCAAGTGCGGCAATCTGTAGCAATAACGTCGATTTTCCAATACCCGGCTCTCCGCCGATGAGCACCACCGACCCGGGAACAATGCCGCCTCCCAAGACACGATTGAACTCATTCACAGGTACAGGAAAACGGTCGTGGGTACGAATATCAACCTGGGAGAGTTCTTCAGGCTGGGTAAGAGAAGTACGCCGTCGGAAAGATGATGCCTTAGGTTCGATTTCAACCTGTTCGGTGAACTTGTGCCATTCGTGGCATTGAGGGCAGCGGCCTAATTTAAATACAGTTTTATAACCGCACTCACAAACAAATATCTTACGTGATTTTTCCATGCCAAGACTTTACTGGATTTGATTAGAATGTGCAAGAATTAAAGTTTAGAGTTTAGGTTCCAATCTGCGCCGGAGCAAGGTTTACTGTTAAGCCAGGGGAATTATTTTAGCGTCGACTTTGCCGTCTTTTAGAGTCAACAAACCAACCGTACCGAGCTGGGGCATATAGTTCGGCATGGTGGGGCTACCTGGATTTATAAGCAAAGTACTTTTAAACTGTTCTATTTCTGCGTAATGAGTGTGTCCAAAGATGATGACATCGGGTGGATTGCCGACATCCTCCTGGAAATGACGGTTGAATGTGTTGTAATAATTGACCTGATATGATGGATCTATCTGGCCGTAACGCGGTTTCACATGCTGTACCCAAAGGCTTACGCCCTCGTAGTTAAGTGTTTGCCGCTTCGCAAGACGTTTGTCGTTGCCGATGTCCTCCTCTAGGTCATCGTCGCCTTGCGCTGCCAGCACCGGTGCAACCGTCTCCAATTCGTCCAGGACCCACGGAATCCAGATATCACCTGCGTGCAATATCAAGTCGACTCCACGCAGTTTTTCTTTGATTTGAGACGGCCAAGACTGTTGAGGCCAGGCTATGTGAGAATCTGAAATTAAACCGATATACATGATTTTCTTTATCTTGCCTTATTGCCGAGGTTAATGTCAAACAGAGCAATGTGCGGTGCCCAAAACATTCGCCCTATCCGCTTTCAGATTGACGCAAGTGGATTTAACTGATAAATTTGAGGTGTCTTAAACATAGGAAGAGTACTAAGGTCAACTACATCAGAAGTAATCTTTTTATGGGAGTCACCTGTAGAAGAAATCTCAAGAAATATGGATAAATTTGTTAATAAAAACTTAGACTTATGGAATGAACTAACGAACATTCATGTTCATTCTGCCTACTATAATGTTGAGGAATTCAAAAGAGGCAAATGCACACTCAAATCCATTGAGCTTGAAGAGCTGGGCAATGTCTCAGGGAAATCGCTTCTACACCTGCAGTGTCACTTTGGTATGGATACACTCTCCTGGGCAAGGCTAGGTGCTAAAGTAACTGGTTTTGACTTCTCTGATAAGGCTATCCTGCAAGCCCGTTTGTTGAGTAAAGAGACGAATATTAAGGCAAACTTCATCTGCTCTGACATCTGTAAATTACCTGAGGTATTGAATAGGAAATTTGACATCGTTTTTACTTCTTATGGTGTCCTTTGCTGGTTACCCGACCTGAATCAGTGGGCAGAAGTAATCAGTCATTTTTTAAAAAAGGGTGGGACTTTCTATATTATCGAGTTTCATCCTCTTCTAACGATATTTGATGATTCCAAAGAGACAACTGAATTAAAGGTTAACCAACCATACTTCCATAAAGCTGAGCCGGCTCTCTGGGAATCAGAAGGTTCATACGCAGCAGCTGGACTAAAAAATATCCATTATGAATGGACTCACAGTATGGGTGATATTCTTAATGCGTTGATTGGTGCCGGACTGAGGATTAAGTTCCTCCACGAATTCCCTATCTGCTGTTATAAAGCTCTGCCTTTTATGGCAAAAGATGAAACCGGATGGTGGCGCATTAAAGGTGTTGACATACCGCTTACTTTTTCTCTTAAGGCCACCAAATTTTAGGGTTGTAGGATTGAAAAACACGTTTTTTCGCCCTTCGTGAAGGAAGTACTATTATTCTTTAGCAGTCTTACGATAAGGAGTAGAAACTATGAAGCTCGATGGAAAAGTAGCGATTATTACCGGAAGCAGTCGCGGGATTGGCAAACAGATCGCGATTACGTTTGCACGAGAAGGCGCGAAAGTCGCGGTGGTTGCCCGTACGGAAAAAGAAGGTACGAGCAAACTTCCAGGCACGATACACCAAACAGTCGCTGAAATCCGAGCGCTCGGAGGTACGGCAATTCCGATCAGGACAGACCTTACGGCCGACACCGATATTGAAAATATGGCGAAACGGGTAATGGACGAGTGGAAACATATAGATATACTGGTAAATAATGCCGCAGCCAATCTGAACGCGACGATTATCGACCTGCCAGTGAAGTACTGGGACCTGATGATGAAGGTCAATTTACGAGGTAATTTTTTATGTGCGAAAGCGGTGTTACCGACAATGATTAAACAGAAGAGCGGCAACATCATCTGTATGACCTCAATTGCGGCTAAACGGCGGGCGCCGCCCGGCGAAGTCTGTTACAGCATCACCAAGGCTGGAATCGAACTATTTGCCTGGGGTCTGGCTCAAGAAGTGAAACAATACAATATCGCGGTTAACGACCTTTATCCGACCGGCGGCGTCGTTACTGATGGATACAAGACCGTCTTTGCAAAAAGGGGTATAACAGAAGAGAGTCTGCGGAATATGAAGCAGCCGGAACAAATCGCCGAAGCGGCATTATGGCTGGCACAACAGACTGCGGAAACATTCACCGGGTACTCAGTAAATGACGATGAAGTAAAAGCGCTAAGAGAAAAGGGACAATAATTTCATTGATCCCCCTCTCTCTGACTTTCCGATTCGTAATCTCATGCGGAATCCCGAGGATAATCGGGACTCCCACGAGGGGCGAGAGGACTAAGACAACACAATGATTTTCTCTATACACCCTTAACAGGGCTTCTCCCCTCGAGGGAGAAGGGGGTTCTAGAGTCCTTCTGTAATCTTGTACATATTCTCGTAGGCTTTGCGGAAAGCAGGGTCGGTCTTTTCGAGCTTAGTATGTAGTTCGGACATTCGCCGGGCGAAACCATCCTTTTCTTTGTTCTTGACCATGTTAGCCCAGAGTTTAGTATTTTCCAAGAAAAGCGATTCCACTTTGCTGATATCAGGGAAGCTCATCTGCAAAGAAGCATATAGTTGAGGGTCTTCTGAAATAACGCTTTCCACGAGAGTATAGAGTAGCTTGAATGTCGTGCCGCCGATTTTCTTCATTTCCTGGAAGTTTTCAAAACTGAGCAGTGTATCTGCAGCAACGATCGCGATAAAATGCGCGAGTCCCAATACGACCGTCATTGTCTCATCATGCTGCTGACGGGTCATCACTGAGACGTTAGCATGCTTCGATTCGAGGTATTTCTTTACTTCATCGGCTAGTTTTGATTCTGAGTCGTTTGTAGGCGTTAGCACGAAATTCTGGTTGGCTAGGTTTTTTGCACCCGGTCCAAAAACCGGGTGAGCTCCTAAAATGGTGCCCTTTTTAATATGCTGGCGCATGATTTCAACCGGTCTGGTTTTCACAGATGTAACATCAACAATAATCTGTTCTTCGCGAGTGTAAGGCGCAATTTCTTTTACAACGGCTTCTAAGGTATCGGGAGGTACGGAAAGTATCACGACCTGAGACTGCTTCACGACATCGATATTGGTTGCAGTTGGAATGCCGAGTTCTTTACCGGCAATCAAAAGCTTTTCCTGACGGCGGCCAGAGATCAGAACTTTAAAGCCTTCGTTGAGCAGGTAACGGGCGAACCACCTGCCCATGTTGCCCGCACCGCCGATAATGCCAATCGTGGTTTGTGTCTTCAATAATTTTCTTTTCCTC
>CAYHBE010000011.1:0-12986 GCA_964354765.1 uncultured Dehalococcoidales bacterium
TCGAGAGAAGCAAGCGGAGAATTTGTCAGGGTATCAAAACCAATGACATGGTAGTTCCTTTGTCCGACTCCCCGCTCCTCACAGTACCTGTACAGGTTATAACGCCAAAGCGGTGAATCATAATCTCGCCCGGTTACCATTGCATTACCTTCGATTTTTACTGCCGGTACAACGTGGACAAATTCAGTCGGCCAGTTATTTTCTTTTTGCAAACGCATTCCTTCCGCCATTGGCAGGGTATTGAACACGCTGCGTGCGCAAAGCATGTCCGTGGCGACACAATCCAGTGAAGCCCAAACGAAACCTTCATTGACGCGCACACTCATACCAGCGCCGGTATGGCTGTTATTTATAGCTTCAATCGCATCGACGATGTGCAGCATGAAGATACCCTGGTCCTGGGTTGCCCGAATCACGTCCGCCTGTGTACCGGGAAATCCTTTTGTCTTTTTAGTAACTAAATTCCCATCTTTGTCCTGTAAAGGTAACATTGTCTTTTCATCGATCTCAGGCCACCAGGTCTGGTGAGGCACTTTCGCTTTCAAAGACGGATTCCGATTGTATGGATAACTGTATTTCCAATGGGTCCCTCTCGGATGGTCATCCGAAGGAGCTTCCTGCGGATACAGACCAATACCCAAGTTCTTAATCGCGTTTGTCAACAGGTCTTGAGAATGTATTTTAAGTTTCGGTACATTAATAAGGACGCAACCCGGATAATCTTTCATGTCCTCTGGATCACCATGATTGCCACCGATTATCGCTTTATGTAATGTAACTTCTTTGAAATTAGCACCTTGCGGGACAGGAATCGTCCGACCTTTTGACAGGGAGACTTTGTTCAAATCATACGCCATAAGGCGGTTACCAGCTCTTCCTGGTGGAATATATTTCCCGTTTATGCTTTCTTCATAGCCGTTCATAGGATTATCTTTATGACCTTTAGGATGGCACTCAGCCAGGTACTTTCGTGCAAAGTAAAAACCGTAACCTCCGTAAAAATCTCCACTCCGCCCTTCGAATATCGCCTGCGTGGTAATTTTGCGGCCTTTGCTGTAGTACTGGCTGTAAATAGTTGCACTCGTTGGGTTGGAACTGGCTGCGTCCCCGATTGCCATTTCGGAATATTCGATATTCAATTTATCATGGAACCAGCGCATTAACGCAGCAACAAACGACCATTCTGTGCAGGTGGTGTCACCCTGGCCTGGTCCATGAGAAATCGGGCTTATTACACCGCCGCTGACCAGGTTAGGTTTGAAGAAGACCTTCTTCCCTGCTTTAACCTGTTTTTGAATTTGCTGAGCAAATGGAGCTTCATTATCGAGCGTGACGAACACATAATCAAGATTTTTGTAGATATAATCGATTTTATTTTTTATCTCGATCCAAGCTTTTTGATTACCATTATTAATAAAGTCCTGAAGGAGAAGTGGCACTCCGGCATATGCTTTCTGCACATCCATCCTCACACCTGCGACTACTGCTCCATCTTTATCTGTGGCTTTTCTTCCAATTGTCGATTCCACTACATTGATATTCCCTGCGTTCACAAAACCCTCCTCAAGTCGAAAAATTCAACCAATGACCATACTATCTTAACAAAAGGGAGCGATGCAATTCGAGGATAAAGGGTTGGGATAATTGGATATATATATTTAGATTTAGGAATTTTGTTCTCCATGAGGTATGCTTTCACAGCGATCTATCCCTATATCCCCCGCATCAAGTGCTGCGCCCTCCTGTCCATTTCTGCTTTTTTATTTGAAATAGGAAAGGTTCTTTTTTCTTAAAAGAACCTATTAAAGTTTGACCGTAAATAAAAAAGGGAGAGTCTTAGCTCTCCCTTTAGTACTTGGAAAATAATAACTATTCTTTGATGTCACCCTGAACGCCGATCGTGATTGTATTCAATGGGATTTTTCTACCGCTGGCTTCGACCGCTTTCTTCGCAAGCAAGACAAGCCCACCGCAGCATGGTACTTCCATCCGTGCTACCGTCAAGCTTCTTAGTCCAGATTGGGCGACGATCTGGGTCAGTTTTTCAAGATGCGCTTCTATGTCATCGAGCTTTGGACATGCAATGAGAAGGGCATGGTCTTTGATAAAATCCTGATGAAAACCGCCATAGGTAAAAGCTGTACAGTGAGCAGCAAGTAAAACATCAGCACCCTTAAGAAAAGGTGCTTTTGGTGGCACAAGCGTTAATTGGACAGGCCAGTTTCGAAGTGTCGACGGCTGCTTCACGGCTGCTTCCGATATTGCCGGCATCCGTTCAGGCAACTCTCGTACTTGAGCTCCGGGACAACCGCAAGCCAACTTCTCTTCCTCATGCTTCGTGTCATGTAGATGACGCTCGACTGCTTCAACATCAAATTCTTCGGCCGGTCTTTCTTCAATAGTGATCGCATCCATCGGGCATTCCCCCAGGCAGTCTCCGAGACCATCGCAATAAACCTCGCTTACCAGTCGTGCCTTGCCTTCAATGATCTTCAAGGCGCCTTCAGCGCACTTGTTTTCGCAGGCTCCACAACCGTTGCATTTTTCCTCATCTATCTTGACGATTTTCCTCATAGTCCTGATAGTCATTTCTCAACCTCCTCAACTGGTTTCCTTACACGTACTGGTTGGTCTTCTCCCATTATTTGCTTCCAACGTTCTTCTCCAAGGCACTGGCGCGCCGAAGCACACCATTCGATGCAAGATGGCAATTTCTCTCTAAAGACTATCGTGCCGCACTTCTGGCAGCGGATACGCGTCTCGTCGGAGAAAATTTCCACTTCTGCGTGGCAATCAGGACATTTATATAATTCCACCCTCAGCTTTCTCATATCCTGACCTGGACACTTACTGTACATTTTCACCACCCCCTTTTGAGAGTTTTATCAGATCACATTTTTATAGTAACTCACAATTTTAAGCTGGACTATGATGTAAATCATACTGTAGGAAGCTAATAGCTTTCAGCATTCAGTTAAAATGATACTGACAGGTAAAAGGGATTTAGGATTTCGAGTTTAGAGTCTAGGGTTTTCCACTCGTTTAGATTGGCGGTGGTCCTTCGCTGAGAAGTTTTAGTTTCAGCTCGTCCAGGATTACTATCCTGCCCCGCACGGAACGCGTGATTTTCCGCGAGTTAAGACTACTGAGAAAACGGATTGCCGTCTCAATTGTAGTGCCAGCCATGTCGGCGATATCCTGCCTGGTGAAGGGTAAAGAAGGTCCCAGCTTCAATGACAACATTAAAAGAATTCTTGCAAGGCGCTGCTCTACCCGCTCCCCTGCAAGGTCCCGGAGTCGATCCGAAGCCATGCGTAGTCGACCGCCGAGCACATTTATTATTCGCATTGCAACTTCCGGGCGTTTCGAAAGAAACTTTAAGAAATCTTCTCGTTTAATACCGAGCATATAGCTATCTTCCACCGCCTGAGCGGAAGCCGGATACGGGCGGTTTTCGAAGACTGCCACCTCACCGAATATTTCACCAGGATCAAAAAAAGCGATGATAAAGTCTTTACCGGTGGAAGAGTGTTTAATAGCCTTTATTTTTCCGCCAGCAAGCAAGTAGAAACGGTCGGGTGGATCACCTTCCCAAAAAGCATACTCACCAATTTCGAGGTGCTTTTCTGTGCACAATCGCGCCAGTTCAGCGGCTTCATTTTCCTCAAGACCCGAGAAAATCAGTGACTGTCTAATAACTTTAACAGAAGCAACCATCGGCATTGGATAATTCTTCCAATTCCTCTATTTGATCTTATATTATCTGGTGAATGTGTTTGTGTCCAGCCTGTCACGTTGATGCGACATAAGTCGCATACACAATGATGACTACATAGTATTATAAAAAGTGAATTAGTGTACAATGATTTGTACGAGGAGTGGAAAACATGACTAATGAGAATGTGAAGGCAGTGCTTGAAGAGATTCGTCCAGCCTTACAAGCGGACGGTGGTGATGTCGAGCTTGTGGGAGTTAAGGATGGAATCGTCAGTGTCAGGTTGACCGGAGCCTGCGGTGGTTGCCCGATGTCTACCATGACTCTGAAAATGGGCATCGAGCGAATTCTCAAGCAGAAATTGCCGGAAGTCAAGCAAGTCGTAAGCGTCTAAAAACTAAAGGAGGCAGCGTGAAAGCGAAAAGAGCAATCACGGTCCTCCGTTTTTCTTTTCTGGTGGGAGTGGTGGCATTAAGCACCTTCGGATGCTCATCTAGAAACGAACAAAGCGAGGGACCGAACGTGGAAAATATCGAAATCAAAGAATACCAGGGTGAAGACTTGTCTTCTGTTAATGATTTTCGCGAAAACTCGATCGCGGGTCCCCAACACGTCAACATAAATGATTACAAGCTCAACATAGTTGGACTTGTTGAAAAAGAGCTTAACCTCACCTATGACGAAGTGATTAGCCTGGCTCCAAGCCAGCAAAAAGTTATCACGCTCAATTGCGTCGAGGGTTGGAGCGTAACTATATTATGGGAAGGCATTCCACTGAAAAACCTGTTCGAGATCTCTGGAACCAAACCAGAGGCCAACACTGTTATTTTTCGGTCTTATGATGGTTATTCAACATCATTACCTTTAAGCTACGTATTAGATAAAAACATCGTTCTAGCTTATAAGATAAACGGGATAGCCTTACCGCCCGAGCGTGGTTTCCCGTTCCAGGTGGTGGCTGAGAGCAAGTGGGGATATAAGTGGGCGAAGTGGGTAACGGAAATCGAACTTTCCGATGATCCGAATTTCCGCGGATACTGGGAAGAGCGAGGATACTCTAACGACGGCAGCCTGGATCAAGAATTCTTCGATTTCAGCAGGTGAGACGCACAGCTCAAAAGTCAAAACTCCAAGGTCAAAGCCAGAAGCAAAAAGTTAAAAGTGTTAAAGACGGACTTGAAAGCTAGCATATGGAGAGCCTGGCAAGCTGCTAAACCTTTCTGTGAAATGAGTGCTGCTTTTACCAAGAGTAGCCTTGACACAACGACCTTCACCTCACCCTTACCTTCTCCCTCGGACAAAGGGAGAGGGTTTATTTTTAAGAGGGCTGGGGCCATCTTACACTCCTGATTTCTTGAAATTTTTATTTTCGAGTTGGGACTCTTTTAGGTTTAGATATTTGAGATTAGTTATTATTTCGAAATTCGGTTTTCGCAATTCGAATTTATTTCTACCATTCTTTAAAATGGTTAACGATTGGGAGTCTTCGATCACGCCCAAAAGCGCGGGTTGTGATTTTTACCCCCGGCGGCGCCTGGCGGCGCTTGTATTCACTGCGGTCAACTAGCTTTGCAGTTTTTTGCACAGTCGTTTTATCGAATCCAAGTGCGATTATTTGCTCCACAGATTTGTCATCTTCCACGTATGCGGTAAGGATAGGATCGAGAATTTCGTATGGCGGTAAGCTATCGGTATCTTTCTGATCCGGTCGTAATTCGGCAGATGGAGGTTTGGTAAAAACCGACTCGGGTATCATTTCACGACCTGCCATTTGGTTGCGTTTTCGAGCGATTTTGTAGACCAGGGTTTTAGGGACGTCTTTAATGACGGCAAAACCACCTGCCATATCGCCATATAACGTAGTGTAGCCGGTTGCATATTCACTCTTGTTGCCAGTAGTAAGGACCAACCATCCGAACTTGTTTGATAACGCCATTAGCAAATTACCTCTGATGCGTGCCTGCAAATTCTCTTCGGTCGTATCAGACTCCGTACCGGTACATGGCTCGGATAAAGTGTCTAAGTACGCCCGATAGATTTTTTCAATCGGTATATTCAATAATCGGAATTTAAAATTTTCCGCGATCCGCTGCGCATCTGTTTTGCTGCCTTCGGAGGAATAACGTGAAGGCATGGACACGCCAACAACGTTTTCACCGCCAAGCGCATCAGCAGCGATTGCCGCCACGATTGCTGAATCTATTCCGCCTGATAAGCCAATGACCACTTTATTGAAGCCACTCTTTCGCACATAATCGCGGGTACCAACCACGAGAGCCCGATATACCTCGGTGGAAAGATCCAGTATTTCAGGTTGTTGTTTATTTTGCGCGGGATGCTCGCCAGAGAAAGGTATTTCCGAAACCACGATCCGTAGCTGGTTCCAGCGTCGCTGTTCCCCGAGAAGCTCTTCTTTCCGCTGCCTGGGATCATGAAGTCTCGCTCTGAAAACAGACTCGACATCAAGGTCGGCGATAATTAAATCTTCTTCAAATTGCTTACCGCGTGCGATGAGGTTACCTTTTTCATCCATAATGACACTATGACCGTCAAAGACAAGCTCATCTTGCCCGCCGATAGCGTTGTTGTATGCAAAAATAGCGACATTATCGGCGGCTCTGGTAGCAATCATCTTTTCGCGTGAAGCTCCTTTTCCGGTATGATATGGAGAAGCGCTGATATTGATGATTACTTCAGCCCCGGAATTTGCCTGTACGGTTGCAGGTCCAACCTCATACCAGATATCTTCACAGATGGTAATACCAATTCCCACGCCTCTAATGATAAATACGGGGCAATCGGAGCCGGCGCGGAAATAACGGTTTTCATCAAAAACGCCATAATTCGGGAGATAAATCTTATGGTATATGCCAGCGATTTTTCGATCGTTTATGATTGCTGCGGCATTGTAAATATCGTTATCAGCATCTACGAAGCCGGTAATAACTGTGATGCCCTGTGATGCATGCGCAATCTTCTGAAGCGAGTCCAGGTTTGCCTGAATAAACTGTGGTTTGAAGAGCAAATCTTCTGGAGGGTAACCGCAAACGGCAAGTTCTGGGAATGTAACTATATCTGCGCCTTTGGAGCGAGCGGCATCTATGTTTTCCAGAATCTTCTTTACATTACCGTCGAAATCGCCAACAGTTGTATTAATTTGCGCCATAACAATCCGTAATCGACGCATTTCAACACCTCCATTGTCTTCACATTATCACCCTTTAAGAGAATGGGCAAGTGCGATGAAAATATTCCGATGGGCACCAATAGCCAGCCATTAACGCGTCCACCTTTTGTAATCCTGTGCAAAAATAACAACTGATAAGGCATACAATTTGTAGATAAACGCTGATGCTAAATAATATTTATTGACAATATACACGGAAACGTGTATATTGTTGTTAAGCTGTCTCAGGAGGATCAAAATGCTCAAGCTGGAAATTAGAGAGGGTGATATTAGCCTTTGTGAAGCGGATGCCCTGGTTAACGCCGCTAACAATCATTTCTGGATGGGATCGGGTGTCGCCGGCGCTTTGAAGCGCGCCGGTGGTGCTGAGATTGAAGAGCAGGCAATAGTACAAGGTCCAGTCGACATTGGCGAAGTAGTGGTTACCCGAGCTGGTAAACTTAAAGCGAGGTATGTGATTCATGCCGCGGTTATGGGGCAGAACTTACGCACCAATGCAGACGCCATTAAGAGAGCAACCGAGAACAGCCTTAGACGCGCTGACGAACTCGGCTGCAAAAGTATCGCCTTCCCGGCACTGGGAACAGGTGTAGGTGGTTTTCCCTTGTCTGAATGCGCACGCCTGATGGTTGGAGTCGTGAGGGATTATGCGAAAGAAAATACAACGATAGAACAGGTCGTACTGGTGCTTCTTGGCGAGCAGGCGTTCCGTGTCTTTAAAGCAGAGACGGAACCTTGGTAGAAATTAAATAGTTATTCATAAACATGGCTCTGATAAAGAGCTTTTTTTAGATTGATAAATACACGAATACGTGTAACAGGCGAAATGATCACGCAAACAATTAAAGAAGCAGCGGTGGTTGATCTATGGAGAGATATTGCAGGCGGCGGAACTAATCTGGAGACAGTTGATGCCCAGTCGGTGCGTGTCCTGTATCCAGGCCGTACCAGCGACGAACCGGGTTCTGATATCAAAGATGCGGTTTTCAAGATAAATGGGAATGTGACAAAAGGGAACATCGAGATACATGTCCGTTCCAGCGACTGGCGTAAGCACAGCCACCACCGGGATAAAGCCTACAACGGCATAGTACTGCACGTAGTGATGTTTCATGACGCAGAAGATTTGACCGGTTTGGAAAATGGTAAGAGTGTGCCTATCATCTCCCTTGCCAGTCGAGAAATGATGGCAAACCACGAAAAAAGCACGGTAACCCGATCGCCATGCATTGCTCAGGTGAGATGGACCGGTGATGAACAGATCGGGAAAGTGTTAGATCGCGCCGGAAAGGCTCGTTTTATCGAAAAACAGTCGGCTTTCCTTGGTGAACTTGAAAATACAGACGCCGGGCAGTGTCTATATCGCGGGATTATGGGGGCGCTCGGCTATTCGAAAAATACGATTCCATTTCAAACTCTCTCGGGATTAGTCACCCTGCGTGAGTTAGAAGAAACGGCACTGGAAATACCGGAATCATCCGCGTTGTTAGCTATTGAAAAAACACTGTTAAGAACTGCCGGATTTCCTGTTGAAAATGAACAGACAATGTTATCGCCAGAGCCCGTTGAAACCTTTAGTTCACTTCCATGGAGGCTTTTCCGTGTGCGTCCAGGCAACCATCCGGCGCGCCGCCTGGCTGGTATGGCGAGGTTAATCCTCAGGTACAAGCCGCGAGGGCTGCTCTACGGTCTGACTAAACTTATAGATGATTACTCTGGAGAAAATGGATGGAGCGGAATTGTAGACGCGCTTCTCGTTGCGGCAGACGGATACTGGCTCGATCACTATTGTCCGGGAAAACAATGCTGCTTAAATGATAGATATTTAATCGGACAGTCAAGAGCAAAAGAAATAATTATTAATGTACTGCTCCCCTTCGCGGCGGCTTTCGGTCAACATACAGACCAGCATGAGAAATTAGAAAATTCCCTGGTAATATACAGCACATGGCCTGCTGGAGAAGAAAACAACATCGAAAGACACATGGAAAGCCAGCTTGGAATAAAGAGGTCGCAAATACAAACAGCCCAGCGCCAACAAGGTTTACTTTATCTTTACAAACGTTTTTGTACCCATGGAAGGTGCGGGGAATGTCCGTTACAGGCTTGAATAACCATAGGAATATTAAATTTGTTTATATGGATCTTTAAAGTATAGAACCTTAACCTCGAACCTGACTTAATTTACAGGCGTAAGATCAGGGGGCAGCTTCTTTAATTAATACTTTTCTCTAAACGTTAGACGAACAGGTATGAAAATAATTTGCTTCGGGGGAAAATCACCATACATCGTTTGCAATACCTTTATGCTTGTTTAAATTACCACGCGCAGGGCGCAACGCTATGGTTGATATCTCTCTCCAAAAGTTTAGCCAGAACAGATGATAATATTTTTCTTGGAAGAAATCTCCATTGTTTCGTTTGCATACCACGCGCAGGGTGTTAAGGGGCGCAGCCCCTTAATTAATATTTTCCTTCCCCGCGGGAAGGGATTGTACACAGGGTTGGGGTGTCGAGGTATTAATACTTCCTATTTAAACACAGTATCATCTTTGTATACAGAAGATGCCTATCAAATAGTTTTAAGGCGCAGAGATTTATGTTAGCTTTAAATTCGGCACTACGTCGATTGATAAATCGCTTATCTTACCAGCCTGAAACCGGAAATAACCGCAAGCAGCAATCATGGCTGCATTATCTGTGCATAAAACCAGAGGGGGGATGAGGACTGGTAGAGGGGACTGATCCATAAATGCTTGGCGCAGGGCTTTGTTGGCAGCCACGCCGCCGCAGATAATGATTTGCTTAACATTATATTCGAGAGCAGCCGAAATGGTCTTTTTTACCAGCACTTCAACTACAGCTGTCTGAAAACTGGCGGCTCCGTCTGCCGGATTAGGGATTTTTCCTTCCTCTGCAAGGCGCAGCAAGGCAGTTTTTATACCGCTGAAGCTGAAATCATGGGTGTTTTTTAGCCATGCTCGGGGCAAAGTTAAATTGTTCTTGCCTGAAGCTGCCGCTTTCTCAACAGCAGGGCCACCGGGATATCCCAGACCAAGAATGCGCGCCGCTTTATCGAAGGCTTCGCCGGCGGCATCGTCGCGCGTCCGACCAAGCATTGTGTAGTCGCCGTGTCCTCGCATCAGTACCAGGTCGCTGTGCCCGCCGGAAACTATCAGGCAAACAAGAGGGAATTCAGGTACACTTCCCGTCAGCCAGTTGGCATAGATATGCCCTTCGAGGTGATTTACGCCGATCAGGGGAAGACCACGAGCGAAACTGACGGCTTTGGCAGTATTGACGCCCGTCAGTAATGAGCCAGCCAATCCCGGTCCGGAAGTCACCGCAATTGCATCCAGTTCCTGCCAGGACGCTTTTGCCTTTGTTAAAGCGCCGTTAATAATCGGGATAATGCTTAGTGTGTGCTGACGGGAAGCCACTTCGGGAACGATCCCTCCATAACGGGCATGGATATCCACCTGCGAAGCGATCTCGTTGGACAGAATCTTTCTTCCATCTTCGACAACGGCAGCAGCCGTCTCGTCACATGATGTTTCGATTCCCAGAATTCTCATATTGATTGATTATAATTTAGGCGATGTACTTTACGCAAAAGGGAAGATGTTCTTCGACAGTTATTTTCTGTTTATATCATTCTATGATAGTGTACATTGATTGATGAATAAACAGGATCGTGACAGTACAGATAAAGCGATTATCTGTATAATTAGGTAGATGAAGGTAGCGCAAATTTTCCCAAGAAGTAATAGATGAAAAAATTTTTGCCTGATTTAAGTAAGCATGGTCTTGAGTCGCTTGAGACAAAGGAATTAGGCAGCTATACCGATAACGATATCAAAAAATTGACCGATGCCTTTTCCACTGAGCAAATCGCGCCCAGTCTTCCGTTTATCTCATTCGAGCGGGAAAACGTAAATAAATTATTAGATCTATCCAAGTGTAAAAAATGTGGTAAATGCTGCCAGCCTGATAAGACTTCTCCGGACAATCCCGGTGTAATTGTTGGGGAATCCGACCTGATCGAGATAAGTAAAAACACAAAACATTCCAAAAAATCACTTAAGAAAATCACAAGGGTAAATCAAAATCCAAAATATCATATGGGTGGAAGCTTTTTGCCGTTACCGTGCATGTTTTTCAACAAAATCGAGCGGTCGTGCAAGATATACTCTCACCGGCCGTTGATCTGCAGGATTTACCCTGTTTCTGACGATGCCGATGGAGAGAACGTAACTGTAGACGTGCACTGCGACTATGGGAAAGAGATATTTCAGAAAGCTCTCAAGTTATTGAGGGATGAAGCTAGAAAATAAACTTCCCACGACCTTACGAGCCTGTCTCAAAAGTCGAAATCCAAAATTCTGCTCACCACTCTAAGGGAGTAAATGAGCAATATTATGAATGGATTCCCCACTTACCAGTTAATTAGGCATAGGATTGGTACATTATCTCCCACTTTGCCATTGTTCAACATATTTCTGAGACAGGCTCAATAGGGAAGGGAATATTTTTATTAAGGGGTCGCAGCCCCCTTAAACCCTGATATATAGTGATAACCAATATACAATGATCAATAAACAAGAGTTAGAGAACGGAGTGATTTCGCGAGTCCTGATTTGGCACAGCGACCCACTCCCATACTCCCGTATCAAGTACGGGACAGGCTCTCACCCTTATATCTTTAAAGGATGGTATTCTAATTGAAGGTGAGTGGTAAAAAATAATGAATACACCCTCACTTTAACTCGCTCAGAAAATAATACTTCAGACAGACTTACGGAACTGGCTCATAAAGTCAACTGTCTTCTGGATATCCTCAAGAGAAACCGCGTTATAAATCGAGAAGCGTATGCCACCTACGGAGCGATGCCCCTTGAGGCCTACCAGGCCTTCTTTCTTTGCCTCGGCGACGAACTTACTCTCGAGGTCTTCATTGGGCAATCGCATGGTGACGTTCATCCAGCTCCGGCTTGATTTTTCAGCATTGCCTTTATAGAAATCAGGTGCGGCATCGATAGCGCCGTACAACAAATCCTTCTTGGCGGCGTTGGTCTTCTCTATTCCTGCTAAACCGCCTTTACTTTTTATCCAATCCAACACCAGCTTCATGATATATACCGCGAAAACCGGGGGAGTATTGTACAGCGATTTGCTATCCGCGTGGGTCTGGTAGCTCAGCATCGCCGGGAGGCCTTTTTTAGCCGTCGCAAGGAAATCTTTGCGAACGACCACCAGCGTTACGCCCGCCGGACCGAGGTTCTTTTGTGCCCCGGCATAGAAGAGGGAAAACTTCTTGTAATCCAGTTGACGCGAGGCAATATCTGAAGACATATCAGCGATTAACGGAATACTGCCGGTATCCGGAAATTCATGGAACTGGGTGCCTTCAATAGTGTTGTTTGAGCATATATGGAGGTAAGCTACATTATCGGGATACTTTATCTCGCTCACCTTGGGTACCCGGCGATACTTTTCCTCTTTTGATGAGAACGCCACGTGTGCCCTGGCTACTACCTGGCATTCTTTTAGAGCTTTGTTAGCAAATTCACCGGTGTCGACGTAAGCTGCCGTCTGCCCGGCATCAACAAAATTCATCGGCACCAGGGCGAACTGGGTGGATGCGCCACCCCCCATGAATAACACCTGGTAATCAGGACTAAGACCGAGTATTTCACGCGCAAGTGCGATTGCCTGGTCATTGACGGCTTCGAATTCTTTCTCACGGTGAGAGCTCTCCAGGATTGACATTCCGGAGCCCTGGTAATCGAGCAGTTCTTCCTGTACCTTCTTGAGTACTTCCAGCGGTAAGCCTGCCGGGCCCGGATTAAAATTAACAATTCTCTTTACCATTCGCTACCTCACATTTCATTGTAGATTCTCTATAAACTTTTCTATTACATACGACTTCAACTATGGCGGTTTTACACCAAAAACCCTCACAATCTCCCTTTATAAAAGGGAGAGGTTCTTTTTTCAAACTTTGACTATGGAACTTCTGAAAAAGTTCTCTCCCACTTTCAAAAAGGGGGAATTAAATGGGGTTTTATTCACTTAAAACCTTCC
>CAYHBE010000012.1:0-12646 GCA_964354765.1 uncultured Dehalococcoidales bacterium
CCCTTTGATTTGCTCATTTTTTCACGCCCGGCGATGATGATACCCTGGTTGAAAAGCTTTTTAAACGGCTCTCCAAATGTCACAAGTCCCATATCGCGGATTGCCATTGTGAAAAAGCGGGCATACAGGAGATGCATTACCGCGTGCTCCGCGCCACCGGTATAGATATCCACCGGCATCCAGCATCTTACTTTTTCTGGGTCGAAAGATGCCTTATCATAATCCGGACTGCAATAGCGTAAAAAATACCAAGACGAACACATAAAGCCGTCGATCGTGTCTGTCTCACGTTTACCTGGACCGCCGCATTTAGGACACGTAGTATTCACCCATTTCTCGTTGTACTTTAACGGCGATTCCCCCGTATGACTGAAATCAGCTTCCTCTGGCAACTCGATAGGCAGGTCTTTCTCAAGGACAGGAACAATGCCGCACCGGTCGCAATAAATCATAGGAATGGGTGCGCCCCAGTACCTCTGTCGCGATATTAACCAGTCGCGCATCCGATAGCTGATAGTGCCCTTTCCCCAGCCTTTCTCTTCCAGGAAGCGTGTGACAGCAGCAATTCCTTCTTCGTTGGGTAAACCATTAAATTTAGCTGAGTTCACCATCTTGCCCGATTCCATATAAGCCTGCTCCAGTTCACCCCCTTTCCAGTCAGGGGGAGCAATAACAACATCAATCGGAATACCGTATTTTTTCGCGAACGCGAAATCACGTTCGTCATGCGCAGGCACACCCATCACAGCCCCCGTACCGTAACTCTGCAAAACGTAATCTGCTATCCAGATGGGAACTCTTTTCCCATTTAGTCTATTGGTGGCGTAAGCGCCAATAAAAACCCCGTCTTTTTCTTTCTCTGTAGAGAGACGTTCTATCTCAGTCAGCCGCCGGGTCCGTGAGACATACGCTTCAACCTCAGCTTTCTTATCTGGTGTTGTCAGCTTTAATACCAAGGGATTCTCTGGAGCCAGCACCATAAAAGTTACGCCGAAGATTGTGTCTGGACGTGTGGTAAAGACACGAATCTCTTTTTCAACCACGCCTGGATGGTCCAGGGCAAATGAAATCTCGGTCCCGTAGCTTTTACCCACCCAGTTCCGTTGCATGGTTTTAATACGCTCAGGCCAGTCAATTCCCTCGTGCTGCATCAGCTCATCAGCATATTTTGTAATGCGGAATAGCCACTGCTCCAGGTCTTTCTTAATGACCTCGGAATCGCAGCGCCAGCACTTTCCGCTTACAACTTGTTCGTTAGCAAGTACTACCTGGCACTCCGGGCACCAGTTGACAGGCGCTTTCCCACGATAAGCGAGACCGTGTTCAAACAGCTTCACAAAAAACCATTGAGTCCATTTATAATATTTCGGGTCACAGGTTATTACTTCCCGGTCCCAGTCATAAATTGCACCCATACTCTTCAACTGCCGCCGCATATTTTCGATGTTTTCCATCGTCCATTTTTGAGGATGGATGCCGCGCTTGATTGCGGCGTTTTCTGCGGGTAAGCCAAAAGCATCAAAACCCATAGGATGAAGAACATTATAGCCCTGGAGACGCTTGAACCTCGCGAACACGTCTGATGGGGCCATAGCATACCAATGCCCAATATGGAGGTCGCCGGAAGTATATGGGAACATGGTGAGCGCATACCATTTAGGCTTCGTTTTGTCTTCAACGACTTTGTACAACTTGTCTGCAGCCCATTTTTCCTGCCACTTTTTATCGATTTCAGAAGGATTAAATTTATCTACCATTTTGTGTTCCTTTTCATAGCTTTCAGCGGCCGGCTATCAGCTTTCCTATTTTTTCAAATTAATGAATATGTTTCAGGATTATTACCAAACAAAAAAGCCGTCCCCGTGGGACGGCTCCAAAAACACGTGAGTACACCCCACCGGGTATTCAGCTATGTGTCGGTAAGGGCGAGTGGGTTTTTACGATTGTTCATTACAGGATAAAATAACATAATCGCTAATTATTGTCAACGCGACCAATCGGGTAAAAATCCCCATTGACGTTATTAAGACACGGTAGTATCATTGGGCTGCTTGATTATCAAGACTGCAGTAAAAATTCAAGGAGGAGCTTAATGGACAAATTAAAGGTGCTCAAGAAATCCGAGCTCTTCTCCACCCTGGATGACAAAGAACTTCGTATCATCGAAACAATCGCTGAGCCTCAGCAAGTAGTAGCAGGAGACATTGTCTGTAAACAGGGAAAACGCGAGGAAAAAATCTATACCGTGGAAGATGGGGCTGTGGCGATTGTTCTCGAGGTGGGCACAATGTCAAATCGCCAGGTACAGGCAGCGTGTTCCGCTGAGTCTTTCGGATGGTCTGCTTTAGTTGAACCATATATATGTACTGCCTCGGTAAAGGCAATAGAGAAAACGACACTGCTCGCCTTTGATGCAAATACCTTGCGCGAAATTTGTAAAAAATATCCTGATATCGGATGTAAAATTTACCAATCAGTTGCCCGTGTAGTTGCTAAGCGGTTACGCCAGGCTTACGTGCAACTCCTTGGAGTTACTGAAGAGCAATAATCTCAAACCGGCGAAAAGACCTATCAACGCTGGAACACAGCGCTATCCAACGCAATTTTCCTTATGGTAAGCTTAAGTAGCGATTAACTTTGGAGTATGACATATGGTAGATGCGGTTGAAAAAGGCATCACGTCCATGTTGGACGAGAAGAGGGTGTTTTACCCACCGAAAGAAGTTAGCGAAAAAGCATACATTAAGAACTAGGAAGAGTACCGCAAGCTCTATGAAAAATCCGTCAACGACCCGGAAGCCTTCTGGGGGACAATGGCTGAACAGCTTGACTGGTACAAAAAATGGGATTCAGTGCTCATCGAAGATTTTGCTAATGCGAAACACGAGTGGTTTGTTGGCGGTAAGATTAATGTTACGCAGAACTGCGTGGATCGCCACTTGAATACCTGGCGCAAAAACAAAGCCGCGTTTATCTGGGAGGGCGACATCGGTGATATCCAAACCCTCACTTACCTGCAATTGTTCATCGAAGTTAATCGGTTTGCCAATGTCCTGAAGAAATTGGGTGTTAAAAAAGGCGACAGGGTCTCAATTTATTTACCGATGATATTGGAACTACCTGTAGCCATGCTCGCCTGTGCGCGCATCGGGGCAATCCATAGTGTCGTATTCGGCGGATTTAGCGCCGATTCACTGCGCGACAGAATGATTGATTGCGGTACCAGTTTGCTTATATGTTCTGACGGCTACTACCGCGGCGGACGGATCGTTCGGAGTAAAGATAATGCCGATGATGCGTTAAAAGCCAGTCCGAATGTCAAGAAGGCAATTATCGTAAGACGTGCCCATATTGAGGTGAAAATGGAGCTAGGCCGTGATCTATGGTGGCACGACCTCATGAAGTCGGAAGATATCAGCGGATATTGTGAACCAGAACAGCTCGACTCTGAAGATCCTCTTTTTATACTTTACACCAGCGGCAGCACCGGTAAGCCTAAAGGAGTCTTGCATACCCAAGCTGGCTACCTGTTGTACGCATACCAGACCTTCCGGTGGATATTCGATTGCAAAGAAGAGGATACATACTGGTGTTCTGCGGATATTGGCTGGATTACCGGGCACACTTATATTGTTTATGGTCCTTTGGCTAACGGCGCCACCACGTTGATGTTTGAAGGAATCCCAAATTATCCTCATCCCGACCGTTTCTGGGAAATAATTGAAAAATATAAGGTGAACATTTTCTATACAGCACCGACTGCTCTCAGGTCTTTAATTCGTGAAGGAAATGACTGGCCTGGGAAACATGATTTGAGCAGTTTACGTGTGCTTGGTTCAGTTGGAGAACCCATCAATCCTGAAGCGTGGATGTGGTATTACGAAGTTATCGGCAAAGGAAGATGTCCGATTGTAGACACCTGGTGGCAGACTGAAACTGGCGGTATTCTTATTACGCCGCTTCCAGGCGCGACGCCATTGAAACCTGGCTGTGCAACATTACCATTCCCTGGAATTGTACCTGATGTCTTGAGAGATGACGGCACAAAGTGCGATATCAACGAGGGTGGATATCTCGTGATGAAGCGTCCCTGGCCTGGACTAATGCGGGGGGTTTACGGGGATGCGGAGCGTTTTAAAAGAACTTATTTTGAGAGGTTCCCGGGTGTGTACAACACTGGCGACAGTGCCAGGATAGATGAGGACGGGTATATCTGGTTAATGGGACGGATAGATGACGTCATTAAAGTATCTGGGCATCGTATTGGTACGGCGGAGGTTGAGAGTGCTTTTGTGGCACATCCTTCGGTGGCTGAGGCTGCCGTAGTCAGTATGCCTCACCCTATTAAAGGGGAGGGAATTTACGCTTTTGTTACTCTGAAAGCGGACGTACCTAGAAGCGAGGACCTGAAAAAGGAATTGATAACATGGGTACGAAAACAGATTGGACCGATTGCATCGCCTGACAAAATACAATTTGCCGATGGTCTTCCGAAGACGAGGAGCGGAAAGATAATGCGCCGTATACTGACCAAGATATCCTCAGGAGATACCGAACATCTCGGAGATACAAGCACTCTAGCTGATCCATCGGTAGTTGAAATATTGGTCAAAGAACGTGAATAAATCAGCTGTTTTGTGCCAACTAAGTCAGGAATGAAATTGCGGCTTAAGGTGCGTAAAGCGGACTCAAGGGATATTGGGGTGCTCGCTGGTCTGATGAGTGAACTCAGTGGGCATTATCTGTCTGAGTCCAATATGAAGAATCGATTGAAGTTAATCGAAGAAAGCCCAATTGATTCGCTTTATGTTTGCGAAAATGGTGAAAAGATAGTTGGCTGTCTGGGATTCAGGATACGTGAAAATATTGAAGAAGCTATTCCTAACTGTTATGGAGAAATATCTGTTATTGTTGTCGATGATAAAGCAAGACGTAAAGGTGTGGGACGTCTTCTAATGAAATACGCAGAGAAGTTAGCTAAAGACCAGGGGTGTATCGGCACCTGGCTGGTCAGTGGTTTCGGTCGCGAAGAGTTGGCTCACATCTTCTATAAAGAACTTGGCTATAAAATCAATGGTTACCGATTCGTGAAATTGTTTCCATAAGTACAACTTCACGCTGCTAACAAATTCTATCGAATTATTGTATTTACGTTGTCTGGAATATTATTTGGTTACTCGTTTAGATAGTCTAGCGGGGTCATCGTCATCAGTTCCTTCGCGATATCAGGATACCTGGCGATGAAGAGCAGCTCATCTTCAACGAGAGGTTTCTGGGCAGCGACATTGGCATAGCGGACCAACTCAAGCACTCTCTGCGCTTCTTCATCATCCCTGAATGTTAAAGCAGTTTTTCCGCTAATTTCGTTCATAATATGGCGGAAGCCAGAAATCCCCCCGTATTGTCCTGAACAGATTTGGCGGCCAGTTTCAACCAGTTCTGGCTCGCCGCGGCCAAGTTCCTCAAATCCGTATAATTCGTAGTTAGCGGGATCTTTCAAAACGCCATCAGAGTGGATGCCCGACGCGTGGGCAAAGGCATTATCACCGACACCCGGTTGATTGATCGGGATGGGTACTTTAAATGCATAACTGGCGTACCTGGCTATTTTCCATGACTTGGACATGTCTATCGGTATCCCCAGTTTATACTTGTTTGTAAAACCTTTGGATTTGAGCAGTGCAAGCAGGACTCCGATCAGGTCAGCATTTCCGGCTCTCTCACCTATTCCGTTGATAGTAGTATTGATGTAGGCATCCTGTCCTGCGTCGATTACTCCTTTTGCTCCGGCAATAGAATTGGCGACAGCCATGCCAAGGTCACCATGACAGTGAAGTTCAATTGGCAATTGTACTTTCTCAGCAAGTGCCTTGGCGGTTTTGTAAATTGAGAACGGATCATCAAAGCCAAGGGTATCACAATATCGAATTCGATCAGCACCATGTTCTTTAGCAGCCAGGCAGAATTCGAGAAGATAAGTGAGGTCGGTACGGGAGCCATCCTCAGCGTTCACACCGATACTCTCGCATCTGTGAGATTTGGCCGCATCAACGGCTTCAATCATCATCTTGGTGATGTCCCTCTTACCCTTCTTACCCAGGTATTTGCCCTCGATCATCTGGCTCGAAGTAGACGCAGAAAGATTGAGATGCTTGATTTCCGGGACAAGTTTGAAAGTCATTTCGACGTCTTCAGCTAGAGCGCGTATCCAACCGGCGAGACGGATGGGTTTAAGTATTCCCATCTGTGACAGTTTCAAATTGGCGCGCAGGTAGTGAGTCTCGTGATGGGTCGTGGGAAAACCGAACTCAGACTGAAATACCCCCATCTCGTTTAAATAGACATTAATCATCGTCTTTTCCAGCTTGGATAAACCGAGTCTGGCGGTCTGGACTCCATCTCTATTAGTTACATCAATGATGTAGATTTTTCCCATGTAGCCTCCATTTGTTCCGAAACTTACCGGTTAACAGTTGATAGTTGACAGTTCAAACTAAATCGCAAACACCAACCGTCTTTACTATTATAAACTATACAATGCTAACTATTTACTATCGACTATCTCATCTTGCGAATTACTGCATCGGCAACCTGTGAAGTACCTACGGCTTTATCAGGACTATCCGGCTTGAGGTCATAGGTGACATTTTTACCTTCGGCGATTACTTCAGCGATTGCTTTCTCGGTCCTGTCAGCCGCCTTCTGTTCCCCGAGGTGGCGCAGCATCAATACACCGGAAAGCATCATTGCCATTGGATTCACTTTGTTTAAGCCGGTATACTTGGGAGCGCTGCCGTGAGTCGGTTCAAAAACTGCCATTCCTTCGCCTAGATTAGCGCCTGGAGCAATCCCAAGTCCGCCAACGAGACCGGCACACAGGTCAGACAGAATATCACCGTAAAGATTTGGCGCGACGATTACATCGAACTGGCTCGGTTTCTGGACTAATTGCATCGTCATGTTATCGATAATTCGATCTTCGAATTCAATATCTTTATAATCTTTAGCTACCTCTCGGGCGCAAGCCAGGAACAATCCGTCAGAAAATTTCATAATGTTTGCCTTGTGCACTGCAGTGACTCTCTTCCTGCCGGAAGTGCGTGTATAATCGAAGGCAAATTTTACGATGCGTTTGCTGCGAAATTCAGAAATTGCCTTGATGCTGATGCCTGAATCCGGTCGGATGACGCCACGCTGCGAATCCGCTGTATATTTTATGATCCCTAATGCTTCCGGGGTTCCTCTTTCAAACTCGACACCAGCATAAAGGTCTTCAAGATTCTCTCGGACTACAACAATATCTACATTCTTATAGCGTGATGGAACACCTGGATAAAGTTTACAAGGACGGAGACATGAGTAGAGTTCCAGTTCTTTACGCAGGGCAACATTTACACTTCGAAATCCCGACCCGACCGGTGTCGTGACTGGACCCTTAAGAGCGATTTTGTTTTTCTTAATGGATGTGATAACCGAAGTAGGAAGTGGAGTACCATATTTTCTCATTGCCTCTTCGCCGACTTCAGCGATGTCCCATTTAAATTTTACGCCGCTAGCTTCCAGAACGCGTCTCGCTGCTTCGCTGACTTCCGGTCCAACTCCGTCACCTGGAATAAGAGTAACATTATATTCCATGCTGGTACTCCAGTTTATTGAAAATCAATCTCATTTGGTGGGTTTCGTTTCACTCCACCGACACCAAAAAAATTCTTACTTTAGAAATTCGATATTAGATATTGTTGCTTTAAACTCTGATATCACCATGCTTTTCGATGTAGGGTAATAGACCACCTTCATCGAGGATATGCAGCATAACCTCGGGAATTTTACCGAAGCTCAGGCTTTTGTTGTTTGTCTTATCAAGAATAAGACCTGCTTTCAGGTCTATTTCCAGGATGTCGCCATCAGCGATTTCATCGGTGTTGCAGATGAGCACCGGTAAACCAAGGTTAATAGCGTTACGGAAGAAAATGCGGGCAACCGATTTGGCGAGAAGAGCTTTAACACCTGCCATCTTGATGACCAGTGGTGCATGCTCACGGCTCGAACCAAGCCCGAAATTATTCCCACCGACAATGAAATCTCCCTCTTTAACTCGCGCAGCAAAAGTAGAATCTGCGTCTTCCATGACATGTTTGGCAAGTTCAGGCAAATTACTCCTCAAATAGGCGTACTTACCTGGAATAATGTGGTCGGTGGAGATGTCATCACCGAACTTAAAGGCTCTACCGGTCAGCATTATAAATACTCCCTTGGGTCGGTGATCTCGCCTTTTATCGCCGAAGCTGCCGCGGTAGCCGGACTTGATAAGTAAATAAAACCTTCAGCGCTGCCCATTCTTCCTTTGAAGTTGCGGTTCGCGGTCGATAAACATGCTTCGCCGTCGCCGATCACGCCCTGGTGTAAACCGAGGCAGGAACCGCAGCCCGGCGGCATGATCACCGCTCCCGATTCGATCAAGGTTTGAATAAAACCCGCTTTAATTGCTTCCAATAATATTTTTCGTGATGCCGGTGTGATTACCAATCGGGTTTGAGGATGGCGTTTTTGACCCTTTAATATATCAGCAGCGATCTTAAGATCGTCTAGCCGGCCATTTGTACAGGTGCCGATTAGCACCTGCTGAACTCTAGTGCCAGCCAGTTCTTTGGCAGTGACTGTGTTATTTACAGTGTGCGGACGCGAGACCATCGGTTCCAGTTTGTTAAGGGCGATGGGAATCGTGCGCTCATACACAGCGTTTATATCTGCTGTTATTGGCTTGTAATCGGCAGCCCTTCCCTGTTCTTTTAGATACGCCTTAGTACTTTCGTCGGACGGGAAAATTCCTACCTTCGCACCAGCTTCTACAGCCATATTGGATATTGTCAGACGATCGGAAATGCTCAATGTTGGAAGACCTTCTCCACCAAACTCGAGTGATTTATAAGTGGCTCCATCTGCTCCTATCTGCCCGATTAATGAGAGTACAAGGTCTTTTGCCAGTACGCCCTTGTTGAGTTTGCCTGTTAACGTAATGTGAAAGCTTTCAGGAACCCGAAACCATGTCCTGCCCAGTCCGAAGACAACTGCGACGTCCGAGGAACCCATACCGCAGGCGAAAGCGCCAAGCGCACCAGCGGTTACGGTGTGTGAATCTGAGCCGATTATCAGATCGCCTGGTTTTGCCAGTTTTTCAGCAACAATCTGATGGCACACACCATCGCCAACATCGCTCAGGAGAGCACCTGTTTTGCGTGCGAAGTCACGGAGTAGGGTGTGGTCGTTAGACATCTCTCGGCTCTGGCTTGGAGCAGCATGGTCGAGAAACACGGCTGCTTTGAGCGATGGAGCTAGTTTCTTGAAACCTGCCGCCTGGAACTGGCGGACTGTTAAAGGTCCCGTAGTATCCTGTATAAAAGCAAGGTCGACATGTGCAACGACTATATCCCCGGCACTCAAGTCACAGCCTGTATTATTTATCAATATCTTTTCAGCAATAGTTTTACTCATTGATTTCCTTAAATAGGGATTTGCTCGTCGAGAGATGAAGCTGTAAACAACTTAATACTTAATTCTATTAAGAAATGGTCTCAATACGCAAGTAACCCTCACACGTATCAAGCCATTTGACGCCTTACTTGTCTGCAGGTAGAATTAAATTGTAGGTTATGGCAACAAAAGACGAAGACAAAACCAAAGCACAGCTTCTTAAAGAACTGCGGGAATTGCGCGAACGCATCGCTGAAATGGAAGCTTCCAAGACTCAATCTTCTTCGGATGAAGAAATTGTCAGGATTTTCCGCTCCAGCACCCCCATCGGTCTTTTCATTCTCCAGGACGGCAAATTTAAGTTTGTTAATGAGAACTTCCGTGCTGTGACGGCAGGTGGTCCTGAAGAACTTCTTGATACTCCTTCTATGAAGCTTGTTATACCTGAAGACCGGGAGATGGTGCGCGAAAATGCTATCAAGATGTTGAAAGGACAAATCCTGACTCCATATAAGTATCGGATATTAACCAGGACCGGGCAGGTACGGTGGCTTCTTGAGGGTGTCTCATCAATCATGTACCAGGGAAAGAGGGCAGTCTTGGGGCATTCGATGGATATAACCGAACGTGAACTTGCTCAGGAAAGACTCGAAGAAGCCTATGAAAAAGAGAGAAGGACAAGGCAGGAACTCGAAGCAGAGGTGCAGAGACGGGTTGAATTCACTCGTGCCCTTGTCCACGAGTTAAAAACCCCATTGACTCCAATTATGTCTTCAAGCGAACTTCTTGTTAGCGGGCTAAAAGAGGAACCCTGGCTGAGTGTTGCGAGCAATATTCACAGAGGTGCCGCCAATTTAAATCGCCGTATTGATGAACTTCTAGACTTGGCTCGAGGTGAAATTGGGATGCTGCGGCTGAGACCGGTTCGGGTTGATATCTTAGGTTTATTACATAATGTTGGCGATGAAATGTCTGTGGTAGCTGCAAGTAACGGACAAACCTTGAAAACCGAATTACCTGAATCGTTGCCTACTATTTGGGGAGATGAGGACCGTTTGCGCCAGGTGGCTCTGAACCTATTAATAAACGCGATAAAATTTACTCCGGAGAGAGGGATAATTACGCTCCGTGCCAGGGAAGCTAACGGGTCTATCATTGTCGAAGTGCGGGATACAGGCCGCGGAATTCCCGAAGAAGAACAAGCGCGACTATTTGTCGCATATCACAGGCAGCTAAGTGATCTAGAACACTTAAGCGGACTAGGCCTGGGATTAGCGTTGGCGAAAAACCTGGTTGAACTACACGGCGGCAAAATATGGGTAAAAAGCCAGGAAGGAAAGGGTTCCACATTTTTCTTCTCGTTGCCCATCGCACCGCCGGGGCGGGAATCAGAACCAAAGGAAATAGAAGTCAACGAGGTTAAAGCTAATGAAAGTATTAGTCATTGAAGACGACAGAGAGATTGTAGATGCAATTTCGCTGGCTTTTCAAATCCGGTGGCCGGAAGCTAAGGTTGTTTCCACCAGACTGGGACAAAAAGGTGTTGAACTTGTCGAATCGGAATCCCCGGACATTGTTATCCTTGACCTTGGATTGCCAGATATTAATGGCTTCGAAGTATTAAGACAGATGCGGCGTTTCTCCAATGTGCCTACAATAATACTCACGGTTCGTTCGGATGAAGCAGACGTGGTGAAAGGATTGGAATGGGGCGCCGATGATTATATAACAAAACCATTCAGGCAACTCGAATTGCTCGCACGTGTAAAATCACTTATCCGCAGGTACAGCCCCGCAGAAGAAGAATGGTTGTCCTATGGACCATTTAGATTGGACCCGATGACAGGCCAACTCCATATCGGCGATAAGGAAGTCGCTCTTACAGTTACTGAAAACCATATTTTAAGTCACCTGATGAGAAATGCCGGGCATGTAGTTACGCATTCAAATCTGGCAGAAGCGGTTTGGGGAGACGATTACCCCGGTGCTACCGACAGCCTCAAAGTGCATATCCGCCGTTTGCGAGAAAAAATCGAAAAAGACCCAGGAAAACCCACTTTCATACTAACCAAGACCGGTGTAGGATATTTCCTATCTAAACCAGACTGAACGGAAAAATTCCAAGCATCAAGTAACAATAATCAAGTATATCTTTATCCACTTGATAACGTTTAACTTCAGCTCATTTTATCTTCATATATGTCAAACCAAACGAGCTTGACCATTGACAGTGTCTCCAGACACAGACTAAACTTGATATGATTGGGGTGTGAAAATAAATTCCGAAGGTTATCTGAATGCAGAATTTTAACGAGCTCCGGCGAGAAGCAGAAGAAGCAAAAGAAAGATTAAGGCAGGATGTTCTAGAATTAGGAGACATATTAAAGAGGATTGCGCAAGAGAGTGGTGATAACGGAAGGGTTGTTGCTGAGGAATCCTTTAAAAAAGCGGAAAAAAAGTTAAAAGATGCGATCATACAGGCTGAAGACCGTTTTGAACAAGCGCTCGCAGCTGTAACCGGATACAACCTGAGCTATGAAGATTTCATTACACGCGAGCTGGATATAAAAGATTTTTCGAACATAGAGGCAGACTGCGCCATGCGCATCGAAATCGAGCAGGCTGAAAGATTTGGCGTTGCCATCTGGGCAAGCCAATCGTTACAGGACAACATAAGTGTCGCAAAATCTGGAAACACCCTCAAACTGTCATTGAAATCGCAAAATTTTAGCGCTCGGCCGATTGTTACAGCAAAAATAACGATGCCTCGAATTAACAAGTTGCGGTTGGGTGGCGCTACCGCCGCCACCTTGATGGGATTCAAATCCCAAAACGGTCTTGATATGAATCTCTCAGCATCCAGCACATTGAAGGTGGACGTCACTGCCAAGACAATGAACTGCGAAATATCCGGAGCCAGCAGACTTTCTGGCAACTTACACGCTGAAGAAGCCGATTTTGTGCTTTCCGGTGCCAGCCGTGTTGCGCTGAATGGTTCGGCGGGAAATTTGACGCTCAGCGCGTGGGGAGCTAGCAAAGCAGAGATGGGAGAGTTTAACTTGCGGGATGCAGCAGTCTGTTTAAAGGGAGCTAGCGAAGCCAGTATCAACGTTCAGGGTAAACTCAATATTGATCTTAGCAGCGGTTCGCGGTTGACATATTCGGGAAGCCCGAC
>CAYHBE010000013.1:0-11951 GCA_964354765.1 uncultured Dehalococcoidales bacterium
TACACTACTTTCTGTTTGATACCACTGACTTCCATGATGGCACCGGTAAAAGCATTCTCGGCTTCAGAATATATCTGTAGTGCGTTCACTGACCTGGTTCCCTGATCAGTTTCAAATACAACCGATTGATATAAATAAGTATCAACTATGCCATATTTCGCGGCTTGTTCAGGATGCTGCTCAGGGTCGATTATTTTGATATTCAGCTTAGTGGTATAGTTCCGGTATTCTTGAAGCAGTGCCAGCGCATATGGCGCGGCAAGCTGGTACATTGTCATGTATTGCTCATCAATATTTTTTACCTCTGGAACAAAGAAACATAAAACATCCACGGGTGTATTCAATTCTGTTAGCACGTCTTTTGTCTGAGTAGTCAGCGTAAATTTGGATAATCCGGTAAAATCGAAACGATGGAACTGGGAAATGCTGATTGCGTTAATAAGTAAAACAATACTTGTGAAAACGGAGACAAGTATGACGATGCTGGTGCTGAATTTGCCGCGCCGGCTGGCAATAGCGGTACGGACGCGCCTGAATTCGATGATACCGGCACTGGCCACTAAAATAATTCCAAGCGCAATAACACCAAGCGCGATCAGTCCAAGGGCGGGCAACACCAGGAGTAGAATCAGCCCGATAATCATGGCGATGACGCCCATTATGGCAAGAACAGCTATCTGCATCAGCCCCACCTGCTCGCTTCAAGAGACCGGATCGAAGCATAAAGAAATAGAGCGGTTATACTCACGTAATATACAATATCCCTGGTATCGATTATGCCTGCTTCAAAAGCTGCCGAGTGAGACGAAATCGAGAGATAACTCAATATTTGCTGCAGTGCTTGCGGAGTGTTAGCGGCAACGATGCCGATTACCCACAAACCGAAAAGAATCGCTCCCGAAACCACCGCCGCTACTATCTGGTTTGCGGTTAGTGATGACGCAAAAATTCCGACTGATAGAGCCGTACCTCCAAGTAAAAGCAGTCCAAGGTAACTTGTAAATATAGGACCCATATCCGGGTCACCGTAAATAACTAATAACAACGGATAAAAAAGCGTCAGGGCAAGCATGACGAACATGATACCGAAGCTACCCAGGAATTTCCCTAAAACCACGTCACTATCCCTGACCGGTGACGTGAGAAGTAATTCCCATGTTCCAAGTTTCTTTTCTTCTGCCAGGGTGCGCATTGTCAACACAATTGCAAAGATCAACAGCAAAATGTTTCCGCCGGTCTGCATTCCAAACACGGAAAGCGGATCGATAAACCCCTGAAGGCTGGTATCACTGAAATTTGTATTATTTAAATACAGGACAAAAAACAGTCCGCTCAAGAGGAGGAATATGCACACGACGATGTAAGACATAGGAGAGGTAAGGTAAGACTTTAACTCCTTTGAGGCGATTAGTAGAATACTCCTCACTTCTCAGGGACTCCTTCTTCTTTAGTGGTCAATTGAAGGAAAATTTCTTCAAGGCTCATTTCGACCGTTTCGGCTGAAAGTAATGTCCAGCCGCTCTTGACCACTACTTCATTAATCTTGGCACGCGGGTCTGTATCGGCTGGCGATTCAACCACAAAAAAGTCACCTTCCCGCATAACCCGCCTTACTCCAGGGACGCGGCGTAAAGCAACAGATATTTTGTCAGCCGGTCCTTTGACCTCAACACGGATACGGCGGGAGCCTCTGAGTACCGCTGATAAGTTTTCAATATTATCTTCCGCGACGATTTTTCCACGATGAATTATGATTACTCTTTCGCAGATAATGCTAACCTCTGGTAGAATATGAGTCGAAATAAGAATGGTGTGTTCTTTACCCAGTTCCTTTATCAAATTACGGGTCTGGGCAACCTGAATCGGGTCTATTCCAATTGTCGGTTCGTCGAGAATTAACACGTCCGGGTTATGAATAATTGCCTGGGCAATGCCCACGCGTTGTCTGAAACCTCGCGAGAGCTTGCCGACAATTACATCAATATATTCTTCAAGGTGGCAAGTTTGAACAACCTCATCAAGGCGTTTCCGGGTTTGATTAGCGTCCAGTCCCCTGAGGCGTCCGAAAAACTCCAGGTAGTCACGGACTTTCATGTCCGTGTAGAGGGGGATGGATTCAGGCATATAACCAATGTGGCGTCGACCTTCCAGTGAATCAGTTGCCATGTTATGCTCAGCAATAAATGCATCACCGCGGGTAGGCATCATGAAGCCGGTTAAGATACGCATGGTGGTGGTTTTGCCAGCAGCATTAGGACCTAGAAGACCTACAATTTCACCCTTGCCTACTTCGAAGCTAATGTTATCAACGGCGAGTCTTTCACCATAATATTTAGTCAGATTTTGTACACGTATCATATTTACACATCTATTATTTATTATTGCTGTGGAGTCGATGTACCGGTTGTATCCTCCGCACCGTTAGTAGTACCTGCTTTCATCCTGTTCAGCTGGTAATTCAACCATGCATTGGTAACATCATCGTAATTGCCGCCGTGGATGCTGTAATATCTAATTTCCCTGGTGTCCCATTGTGAATTCAGCCAATCTGCGTAAGCCCTGGTTTTCAAGGTAGCCAGGTAATCTTCGGGGACCTCACGGGCAGTTTCTTTTTCGGAAATCATAAATACAGCGTAATTCGCCGATTCAGGGTTGCTGGCGTCTCCTGTTTCGTTAATAACAGGATCGCTGCATTTCCCTATGTCTAGTCCAGCCAAGATATACTCAAACCGGGATTCCATGGCTTTAAAGGGCACCCAGCCGATTTCTCCACCCTTGTCATTTGTTGTCGAGTCGAGTGAGATTTCTTTTGCGATGTTAGCAAATTGCTCTCCATTGTCGATACGCTCTTTAGCGATGAGGGCTTCTTCATACGTTTTGACGACAATAACCCAGAGATATCCCTGTTCAGCAACAGTCGGCGTGTTATCAGCAAAGTACTGGGCTACGCGCTGTTGCTCGATCGAACTTTTCACGAGGTCGCGCAATTGTTTTGCAGAGTATTGGGTATTGTTCAGAAGTTGGCGGTACCATGCGTCATATTCAGCGTCGGTGATACTCTCGCTTTCGCCTTTTGCAGCATCACGGAGCGTTGTATCGATATCTGCTTCAGTGACGTCAATACCATATTTGGGAGCTTCCTGGTTTATGATAATTTCGTTGACCAGTGTTTCAAAAAGACCCTGCCCGATTGGATCATCTGAATTCATGTTCAAAGCTCTTTTCAATAAATAGTTAATCTTGATCGACTCATTATCGACTTTGATAATGGTGCGCTGAAAAGGCATGACATAAATAAGATAATATCCAATTCCGATGACGAGAGAAATGACGACAAAGATGGAAATGACGGTAATAAGTGTGTTTCTTCGCTTGTTCTTTTCTTTGTCGGAGTTTTTGATATCCTGTGGCTGCTTTCGGGGTAATCGCCTTTGTGGATCATTTTCTGTTGGTTTATTTGGTTGAATATTTTGTTTGGGCATAAATTTCCGCACTCTCATAATAATTATAACTGAATTACTGAGAAAATGTTTGCAAGACTACATAACGATCTACAGAGACCGATACAGTAATACCAACCCACTCAATATACCGAGGTAGGAGTGTGTAACCCGGCAGTTAGAGATGCCAGCTATTTTACCATATGGCAGGACACCCAGTGCTCGCTACCCGGAGTGAGTTCTCTTAATTCCGGTTGCTGCTGTTTGCAGATATCGGTTGCCACTTGGCACCGTGGATTAAAACGGCAGCCTGGTGGAGGAAAGATAGGACTGGGTACATCACCCTTTAAAATAATACGTTTGCGGCCTCGGTCTACTTTCGGATCTGGGATAGGGACAGCCGATAGCAGAGCAATGGTATAAGGGTGGAGAGGATTCGCATATATTTCATCAGCCTTGGTAATTTCTACAATTTTTCCTAGGTACATCACAGCCACACGGTCGCTTATATTGCGTACGACTGATAGATCGTGAGCTATGAAGAGATAAGTAAGACCTAGTTCATCGCGTAGTTTTTCTAGAAGGATAATGATCTGAGCCTGAATAGACACGTCAAGAGCTGAAACCGGTTCGTCGCAGACAACGAATTTGGGACGAACTGCTAGCGCGCGGGCAATACCGATACGCTGTCTCTGTCCGCCGCTGAATTCATGCGGGTAACGGTCAGCCATGTAAGGTTCAAGCTCGACCATGCGGAAGAGCTCAGCTACCTGTTCTTTATATTCTTTGCCTTTGGCAAACCCGTGGACTTTAAGGGGCTCACCGATAATTTGACCGGCAGTCATGCGCGGATCAAGTGAAGCGAAGGGGTCCTGGAAGATGAGCTGCATATTTCGGCGCATGCGGCGCATCTGCTCTTTCTTGAGCTTCGTTAAATCAACCCCTTCAAATAATATAGAACCTTTCATTCCTTCGTATAGTTGGAGGATGCAGCGTCCAGTGGTTGTTTTTCCACATCCGCTCTCTCCTACAAGCCCTAGAGTTTCTCCCTTTTTAATGTAAAAGGAGACTCCATCCACGGCTTTAACATCCGCCACTCGTTTTTGAAGTACGCCGGCGGTTACCGGGAAGTACATAAAAAGTTTCTCGACGTCAATTAGATGGTTGTCTTTCATTATCCGATAACCCTCTCCTGTTATTATGCTTTCTTTAATTTACTAATTTCGGCGAAACACGCCCGGTAATGATTTTCCCCCACTTTCTCGAGTGGAGGATATTGTTCACGGCATTTTGGCATGGCATAATCACAACGTGGATGGAAGGAACAGCCAGAAGGAAGACGCGCCAGATTCGGAGGTAATCCTTTGATGACTCTGAGCGATTTTTTTCGCTCGCTGTCCAAGCGCGGAACCGATGCCAGCAGTCCGATAGTGTAGGGATGAAGCGGGTTTCCGTAAAGTTCTTCAGTTGGCGCTGTCTCGACCATCCTACCGGCATACATTACATTGACACGGTCGACGTAGCGGGCAACAATACCGAGGTTGTGGGTAATAACGATCACTGACGTACCGAACCGGCGCCTCAGGTCATCGATAATTTCAAGTAACTGTGCTTGTACCGTAACATCAACAGATGTTGTCGGTTCATCAGCAATAAGAAGCGCGGGATTGCAGCTGAGCGCCATTGCAATCATAATTCTTTGCTGCATACCGCCGCTAAATTGGAAAGGATAATGGTTGACTCTTCGTTCTGGATCGGGAATTCCCACCAGTTTCAGCAAGCGTGCGCATTCCTGTGTAGCTTCTTCCTTTTCCATTCCGCGGTGAAGCTCGAGTGCTTCCGCTATTTGTGTTCTAACAGTCAGTACGGGATTGAGTGAAGTCGTAGGTTCCTGGAAGATCATAGCGATCCGGTTCCCGCGGATATGGCGCATCTCTTCTTCGGTGGCTTTGAGCAGGTCTTGACCATTAAAAAAGATTTCTCCGCCGACGATTATTCCTGGCGGGTATGGTATCAGGCGGAGAATTGAAAGAGCACTGACACTTTTACCGCAGGCGCTTTCACCCACTAGCCCAACGCTTTCTCCCTTGGCGACATAGTAAGTAAGCCCATCAACGGCTTTAAGCTCTCCTTCTTGCGTGTAAAAATAAGTTTTCAGGTCTTTGATTTCGAGGACTTTCTCGTCTTTTACTACCGTCGTCATTTCATCCGGTAACTGCAGAGAATTCGTAGAATAAGACGCGGAGTCTCTGGATGCATGCCCGGCGTCTCTTAAATATCTCTGAGTTTTCCTCCTTCAAAATAATTACATCGCTGCCTCGTCCAAAATGGCAGGCGGGCTTTAGCGATGAATTGTAACATCTACCCTTTAGCTTGTCAAGCAAAGAAAAACAATATTTTTTACGTGTTTGACTTCAATTTGGGTTGTCTGCTAAAATTCAAGCCACGTCGGTGTAATTGACGCGAAGAAAATATATTTAGGAGGCTTAGAATGGCCGGTGTTGATTTTGTGAAGGAAGGTCGAATTGCGTACATAACCATCAATAACCCCGAAGCAAGAAATTCCTTGGCTCCTGAGGTCGCTATGGGGTTGCAGAATGCCTATTACGATTTCAAGGATAGCGATGATCTGTGGGTAGCAATCCTGACCGGCGCAGGGGACAAGGCTTTTTGCGCTGGCGCAGATATCAGAGGATTCGTTCCAGCCGCTGGAGCCCAGCCCGGAGCGGGTCCGCAGAGACCGCCAAGGACACCCCTCCGACCAGACCAGATCTGGAAACCGTTTATCGCTGCTATACACGGTTATTGCCTGGGCGGAGGAAACGAACTCGCGATGACCTGTGATATTAGAATCGCCGCTGAAAATGCTGAGTTCGGTCAACCAGAGATCAATATTGGTTTTATGCCCGGAGCTGGCGGCACAATTAGATTACCTCGTTTCGTTCCTCGTGCTTTCGCCGCAGAAATCTTAATGACAGGCAATCGATACAATGCCCAGGATGCACTGCGCATGGGGCTTGTCAGCCGTGTCGTACCCCGCGATAAGTTGATTTCAACCTGTAAGGAGATTGCCGAGACCATTATCTCCCGTGGTCCGGTCGGTGTTAGAGCCTCGAAAGAAGCGATGATCCGCGGCTATGATATGAAACTCGATGAAGGACTTGCGTTAGAAAGGGAATTGTCTTCAGCAGTCCGCAAGACAGAAGACTTCGTTGAAGGGGCACGCGCCTTCATGCAGAAGAGACCGCCTCAGTATAAAGGAAAGTAATTTCGTTATTTTGAGTTGGGGTCAAGTACACAAACACGCTCGGCAACTTGCCGAGCGTGTCTTTTTAGCGATACATGATATGTGAATTGTTATTACACGTGCTTGAATTTCCACTTACCTGTCCGGAAATAGACCAGGTAAGCAATTGCGCGCACGCTCAGAGCCAGCACCATCGCCCACATTACGCCGAAGACACCATTATGGAAAAATTTTGGTAGGATATACGCTAGCGGCAACTGTCCCCCCCACACTGAAACAAGGCTGGCAATTAACGGTATCATGGTGTCACCGACCTGGTTCAAGCAGCTTGTCAACACAGACGCTGGAGCAATCATTATATAGTTGATACAGGCTATTCGAATAAGCGTAGTCGCCAGTCCAACCACACCGGGAGTGTTATTGAAGACACGTACAACCTTGTCAGCCCATATCAAAATCACGATGCTGATCACGAACATCAAACCGGTCCCCAATCCCACCGCCAGCCAGCCGGTTTTTTCAGCCCGTTCTGGCTTTTTTGCTCCCAGGCTTTGACCTGACAGCGCTCCTGCTGCATTCCCGATCGCCGAGGCACCCACATCGAGAAAACCATCTATTCTCTGTACTAACACATAGGCGGCTAATGAAAAAGTGCCGAATGGAACGATGATTTTCGTAATTAATAGACCTAAAAAACTTCTTAACATCTGGTTGGCTGATGAGGGAATTCCGATCTTTACCTGCCGCCAGATATTGTCCCAGTCGAACTTGAATCCTTTGAAAGTGATATGCAGTCGACTATACCCAGCCATGAGAATCCATAAACCTACTGAGCCGCCTAATGCTTGCGAGATCACACCGGTTAAGGCAGCGCCACTGACACCAAGCTTGGGGAATATCCATAATCCGAATACCAGGAATGGACAGAGGCCAATGTGTAAGATTCTGAAGAATACTCCAATCCACATCGCTGTTTTGGTATCGCCTGATGACTGCATGGTAGCTTCGGTCATCATTCTTAAGCACATGGTCACGGTGCTTACGAATTGTATGCGGTTATAAGGAACTGCGTCTTTAACAACTTCGGCTTCGGCGCCAAATAAATTGATGATATATTTTGATAGGAAGATACCTATCACTGCCATCAGCGCCGAAAAGCCAATACCTATAATAAATGCCTGTTGAAAAGCGTGATTTGCACCTTCATCGTCCCCCTCTCCAACGCGACGGGCTACCATCGCACGTAAGCTGGTGAAAAGTCCCATGACGAGGGCATTGACGACCATGACGATTTGGCCGGAAAGCCCGACGGCAGCCATGGCGCTGGCACCCAATTTACCTACCCACACCATATCGATTATGGGACCAAGCATATTGAGGCTGTTACTGATAAGCACCGGCCATGCGAGGCTCAAGAGGTTGTTGAGGATGCTGCCTTGTGTCCAGTCCCGGTTAGCTGAGAGTCGTCTTTTAAATCTTTTGTTATTGGATGAAGGACGGTTGCTGGAATCCCCGGTTGAGTTATTTAAATCGCTGTCTTTACCAAATCCATTGTCTTGACCATTGGTCATTCATTCCTTAGCTCACTCTCTAGGCAAACGCATAACGTAATTGTAGCACCGGATAAAAGTAAAGTACAAAGTATTCTTTAGGTGTTGCTTTCGAGAGGAGAAGACCAATGAAAATAAAATATTTATAAGGCTGATTGCTACATGTACCAGAATTATGTATTATAATATGTTAATAAAATTTAGGAGGGGAGCTCATGGCATACAAGAAAGTTGTTGTACCCCTAGATGGTTCTAAGCTAGCGGAGATCGTAATACCGCACGTTGAGGAAATAGCCTCCGGCTGTCATATTGAAGAAATCGAATTAGTTACTGTTACTGAGAGCATGAGAGTCTATACTTCGCAATCAGAAGGAGTGGAACAATATAAACCTCACTATGGTTCTGCTGACAGATTGTCAGGGCGGATTTATCGAGCTGACTCGGTCTCTTTATTGCAGGTACCTTTAGACGTAGGGAAAATGGCGAAGTCGGGTAGGGACTATCTGTTTCGCATTGCTAAGAGACTCGAGAACAAAGGACTAAATCCGCGCATCAATGTACTTGTAGGGAATGTGGCTGAGGAAATAGTTCATTTTGCCGAAGAAGAAAAAGCAGACATCATCATCATGGCGAGTCACGGGCGTTCGGGCATCAGCCATTGGGCTATCGGAAGTGTTGCTGAAAAGGTTTTTCGAGCGACAGATATTCCTCTATTACTCGTAAAACCTAAGTCAAGTTTTAAAGAAACCAAACCGCGGAGGAAGGGTAAACCAGCATAAAACTATACTCAACTATTTAGAATAAGTAGAGTTGAGGAGCGCCTTACCATGAGGCGCTCCTTTTTTGTGTCCATACTTAGAATAACTTGAGGAAAGGACGGCAGGTTACTTGCTGTATTTTACTGACGGGAACAGTTTAATGTCCGTGTGTGGTAGGAAAAGTGCGGCAATAAATTCGTTCATAAAAGGAGAGTAATTAGACAGCTCGATATTTGTCATCCGGCGGGCAATTTCCCTTGTTTTCTCAAAGCTGGAAATTGACATCAAAGAAATCCTGGCTCCGGTCAATGAGCTGTTTCCAATAAACTGCATTTTTCCCGGATCGACATCTGGCAGCAAACCGATAGCTATCGCCTTGGGGATATTTAGCGAACTGCCGAAGCCGCCGGCTACATATATGTTCTCAAATTTGTCGAAAGACATTCCAACATAGTCGGTTAGCGATTTTATGGCGGCAAATACCGCTCCCTTCGATTTCATCAGATTGGCAATCTCGGCTTCGGAGATAGTTATAACCTGGCCGGTCTCGCTGTCGGGCACCGGTACGATTATGTATCGAGGATCGCCTTGATCGACATTTAAACGCGGCGTATATTTCAATGTATCGAATTTACCGCTGCGGTCGATGATCCCGTTTCTCACCATTTCATAAATGAGGTCGATTAATCCTGAACCGCAAATACCCCTGGGCTTTACTTTACCAATCGTCTCATAATGTACAACATCATCTTTAATTTCGACTTTTTCAATTGCGCCGGTTGTAGCACGCATTCCGCTCTTTGCTCCAGCCCCTTCAAATGCGGGTCCAGCCGATGCCGAACAACAAACCAGCCATTCATTGTTACCTATGACGATTTCTCCGTTGGTACCGATATCTATCAGGCACCTGATTTCTGGTCTATCAGCAATTCCACAGGCGAGTACTCCCGCAACTATGTCGCCTCCCACGTAGCTTGCAACACTGGGTAGGGTTTCAAGAATTCCCTGCTTGGCGATTTCTATGCCGAGTTCACGAGCAAAAATCTGGGGATATACAGTGGTGGTGGGTACATAAGGTTCCAATCTTAAAGAACAGGGTCGTAGATTCATGAGGAAATGACTCATGGTTGTATTACCGGCAGCGACGATGGCGTTAATATCTTCGGATTTGACATGACATTCCGTAGTTAATGAACGAACCAGGTTGTTAATATTAGCGATCACAGCTTTATGAACCGGATCGACTGAACCACGTGTGCACGCGAAGACCATCCGTGATATAACATCCTCACCATAGCGCGCCTGAAGATTGTGACTTCCTTTAGTAGCAATTATTTTCCCTGTCTTGAGATTGACAAGCTGTACAACCACCGTGGTTGTTCCGATATCGATCGCCAGTCCGTAGTTACGGTCTGATGTATCGCCCTCTTCTATCTTCATGATTTTACCCAGGTTATCATGCCTGGCTATGGTTGCAGTGATCTTCCAATCATTGGAGCGCAATTTATCAGCCAGGTTTTGCAAGCATGATAATGATATTTCGAAGTCTTCATAATCGGTGGTTTTCCGTAATTCACGCGTTATACGGTCTATGTCTGAAATATTATCCTGCATGGTTGGTTCAGGAAGTGTTAAAAAGACTTTTTTCACGATCGGGTCTTGTGACATGACCCTCTCGCGTGAACGCCTGGTGAGGATGACTTTTTCCGGTTCACCATATACCACCGGGGATCCTGTCATGAGTATTTTTTCCTGCTCGGCGCGCGATTTTATTGGTACTAATATTTCAAGGTCATCTGTCACCTTCGTCTGACATGCGAGCACAAAACCTTGTTCAATCTCTTGCCCTGTCAGAAAACCTATGGTGTTTTTATCAACCTGGGCTTTGCCTTTCTTAATCTGGACGCGGCATTCTCCGCACAATCCTTCTCCGCCGCAGAGGTTGTTTATTGATATATCAGCCTGCTCTGCTGCCTGTAAAATCGCCGTACCTTCTTCGACTTCAACTTCCTTGATATCCGGCAAGAAAATTACTTTATGTGTTTTCATTACTCTCTCTGATCTGTTCCTCTAGTTTACCAATAGAAAGGGCTGTGATACAATGCGTTTACGTTATTCCTTCCCAATTTGATTCAGGGAGGTTTTCGGGGTGAACTGGTTAGATATAATTATAGTTATACTCATCGGTCTATCTACATTTATGGGATTCAAACAAGGTTTCGTCACAGGACTGCTTACGCTAGTTGGAATCATCATAGGCGTTGTACTGGCAAGCAATTTTTATAATCAACTCGGCGATTTATTGGGATTTATCAATAACGAGGCAGTCGCAAACATTTTTGCTTTTATAATAATCATTGGCATTGTGATGGCAATAATGGCGATACTCGCTGGAATAATTAAGGCAGTGCTGCATGCTATCATGCTTGGCTGGATCGACCATATAGGCGGTGCAGTTTTTGGATTATTTATGTCTGTTTTATCTATCAGCGCTCTACTGGCAATTATCATGAAGTATACGAATGTAAGTTTTATCGCTGATTCCGCGCTCGCCAGTTTTTTCCTGGATCAATTTCCAATCATCCTGGGACTGCTGCCGAGCGAATTTGACGTTATCCGTGGTTTCTTCAGGTAACCTGTAAAACTATGGTTCGCGATGATTTTGATATCCTGCCAATATTCAACAAAGAAAGAATTTCGGCGAGTGCTGGGATTGTCAGGAAATCATTTAATACCGTTGCATTAGATTTAGGGTTGACCAGGCAAAATTGCCCAACCCATCCCTCGTTCATCACCGACCGACAATTGTTTACACTCTATGAAAAAGGTCTGATGTTTTTTGGCGGATTCCTTGATGCTAGGCAAATTGGTTTTGTCGCGATTGAAAAAGCAGACGCATCTCTTTATTACATGGAAAAGCTTGCGAAGATTCCCGATGAGCCTTATAGCCAGAGAT
>CAYHBE010000014.1:0-11646 GCA_964354765.1 uncultured Dehalococcoidales bacterium
CGATGTAAATCGGGGGAGATAAAGAGGGATTTATTCATCATCTCCATATAAATAATAAGCTGAACAGCTTCCCTCCGATGAGACCATACACGGACCCACCGGTGATTCCGGGTTACAGGCCGTACGAAACAAAGGACATTCGAGCGGTGTTTTCACACCCCGCAGTACTTCTCCACAGAGGCAGCCCTTTGGTTCTACAGATTTCTCGACCTTAATTTCAAACTGCTTCTCCGCGTCAAACCTGGAATAATTTTGGTGAAATTTCAAGCCGCTATCAGGAATGCTTCCGAGCCCGCGCCAGTTTGCCGGGCATGATTCAAATACTTTATCCATTAACTTTTGGGCATAAACATTACCTTCGCGGACAACACCGCGACGATAGGAAATCTCAACTTTTACTTCTTTGTGTTCCACTTGACTTACGAGCATATCCACACACTGCAGTATATCGAGCGGTTCGAAACCTGAAACGACACACGGGATGTTAAAATCCCTGGCAATAAATTCCCATGCCTGCGAACCGGTAATTGCTGAGACATGGCCGGGGCAAATAAGCCCATTCAATTTTACTTCACCCGATTCGAGAATAGTCTTTATTGAAGGCGGTGACAATTTGTGCTGGGAAAGCACATAGTAGTTTGTTATATTTTGCTCTTCTGCCTGTACCACAGACGCAGCTACTCCAGGTGCCGTCGTCTCGAATCCAACGCCAAGAAAAACAACTGATTTGTCAGGATTATCCGATGCAATTTTCAGCGCATCAAGCGGCGAATATACCATATGTATATCTGCTCCACCTGCGCGTGCTTTCTGCAGGCTGGAACGACTTCCCGGCACCTTGAGCATGTCTCCAAAGGTAGCCAATATAACACCGGGAATTTGAGATAAAACGATTGCTTTGTCTATATCCGGTGTTGCGGTAACACAGACAGGACAGCCAGGGCCAGATACCATCTCGATAGTTTTTGGCAATACCTGCCGTATGCCAAAGCGAAAAATGGCGACCGTGTGTCCGCCGCAAAACTCCATAAAGCGGACCTGTTTCTTTGATGTTTTATTGATATGAGCGATTAAACCCTGGGATGCTTCGCTATTGCGGAACTCGGTGATGTATTTCACAAAATCTCCTTACCGGAGTAAGTCAATAGCTTTATCAAGTGCATTTTTTAAATCTTCACGCTCTAATGAACCGCCGAACTTTTTTAAAAGATTAAAAGTCCCATTTGTATTTTGCGATGTGATTACCCAGAGAGTTGGAGTTGAGACAATACCCATTTCAATTAGCTGGCTGGTGTACTGGTAATAATCAATTTTAATGTAAGCGACCGTGTCTTGATATTCTCGAGCGGTTTCTTCAATTATCGGCTTTACGATCTCACACGAGGAACAGCCTTCAGCAAATACGTAGAGCATTACCGCTTTTCCTTCTTGCAAAGGTTTGCTCACCATATCCGATATTGGCGGAAGAATATTCACCTTTTCTTCTACCAAACCCGCTTCGCTTCTCGATGATACGAGCGAATCCACGCCGTAGCTAATGGCCGCAATTAACCCCATTAGCAGCGCCGCGGTTCCTATCAAGCCCACAAAATAGCTGCTTTTCTTCTCAATTCGTAAGTTTGGATTAATACGGTTGAACCGTTCTCCTAGAGTCATGAATTCTTGATTTCTATTCACAAGTAAGACAAGTGCCATTAAAAACATGATGCCGTCGATAGTTAACGACACCGGATGGCTGAGAGCAATAAAACTCCCGAAGCAGCCGCAGGTGCTATCAGGAGATTTTTCGAGGGCATATGTGCTGGCAATCGCAAAACTGGCGGTTAAAAGTATAGAAATAGCCGCTGATACCCGCGGAAGCACGCCCAGTATCAACGAACACCCCAGGTACAATTCCACCCAGGGCACTATCCATCCATATATCTCAGCAAGTGCAGACGGTATCAGGTCATAACTCACAACGGTATCAACGAAACCGCTCAAATCGAGGATTTTGGATATACTGGCGGTAATCCAAATGACGCCAAGGATTATACGACAGCCGAGTACGAGCCACTTATTTTGTAATATCTTACTCATTCGTTTGCTCTACAACCTCGGCGATGAGCCGCAGGGTTTCCTCAGCTTCTTCTTTGTCGATGATGCTGATTGCGTAGCCAGTGTGCAACAGCACATAATCGCCGACTTTTACTTCAGGGGTCAGCCAGAGACTAATGCGGCGCGTTATTCCCCCGATTTCTACGATTGCTTCTTTTCCTTCAATCGATATGACCAACGCGGGTACTGCCAGGCACATTTGAAAAACCTCTAATTTGTATACTGGGCTATAACAGCCTGCCCGAGAGAGATACCGCCATCATTACATGGAACAATATGATGAGTATATACTTCAAAACCTGCCTTTTCCAACTGCCTTTGAGTTTGCCCCAGTAACAAGCGGTTTTGAAAAACACCACCGCTCAACGCAACCTGCTTCAACCCTGTTTCTTCCGCAATGTCCTGACATATTTTAACAGCTATATATGCTACCGTGTTATGTAGCTTCGTGGAAATTTCCGGCACTGTGATATTTTGTTTTACATCGCCTAACACAGCCTGGAAAAGTTCCTCTAACCGTATTATTCTGACACCATCTTTTAATTCAAAGTCAAATGGATATAATGCCCGCTCATGCGCTTCAACGCACCTGGCTCCTAACGTCTCCAGTTCGATTGCTGCCTGCGCTTCGTAGTCGATTTCATAACGCACACCTGTAATCGCTGCAACTGCGTCAAACAAACGTCCTACGCTTGAAGTAAGCGGGCAATTAATCTTCTGCTGGATTTGTCTTTTTATTATATCAATCTCAGCTGGTTTTACATTCTGAAGCGAACCTGGCAGTTCAATATCACCTAATAATGAGTACAAATAACCCAGCGCCATACGGTAAGGTTTCTTGATGGCTGCGGCTCCGCCCGGCATAGGAACATATTCGAAATACCCAGCTCTCTTAAATCCATACCAGTCGGCAATCAAAAATTCTCCGCCCCAGATTGCTCCATCTGTGCCATATCCCACTCCGTCGAACGCCACTCCTATAGCAGGACCCACAATGTTGTTTTCCACCAAGCAACTGGCAATATGAGCATGGTGATGCTGTACTTTTACCAGGGGTAATTTCCTTTTGGATGCATAATCTACTGCGTATTTACTCGGCAGGTATTCTGGATGCAAGTCACAAGCGATTGCCTCTGGTTCGATGCGAAAAAGCCGTTTATAAAGCTCAACTGTATTTTCAAAATGTTCCATGGTTTCCTCATTTTCCATGTCACCGATATGCTGGCTGATAAAAGCGTGGTTATCACGCGTCAGGCAAAAGGTGTTCTTTAATTCAGCCCCGCAGGCTAGAATTTGTTGCGAATTGTACGGCAGCTTGACAGGATAAGGCGCGTACCCGCGAGCGCGACGTACGGCTACCGGTCGGTTTTCCTCTACCATGTAGACGCTGTCATCGTAACGCGCGTAAATACCGCGATTGTGTAAAATGAAGTAGTCAGCGATCTTGCTCAGCCGTCTTAAAGCTTCATCATTATCTTTGGCAATTGGTTCCTCGCTTAGATTGCCGCTGGTCATGACCAGCGGCATGCCCGCCTCATTCAAAAGCAGATGGTGAAGTGGCGTATATGGGAGCATCACTCCAAGATAATCAAGCTTTGGCGCAACATCCTCGACGATATTTGAATTTGATTTTCTCCAGGATAACAGGACGATGGGGTTTTCGGACGATTTTAACAAATCGGCTTCTGCATCAGAAATACTGCAGTGTTTCATTGCCTCAAATGGAGAAGAAATCATTACAGCAAAGGGTTTGGTGGGACGGTGTTTCCGATTACGAAGTTCCTTAACTACTTTGAGGTTAGTCGCGTCGCAGGCGAGTTGAAATCCCCCCAGTCCCCTTATCGCCAGGATTTTGCCACTCTTAAGTAGTCGACTAGCCTCCCGAATAACATCCGGACAATTTAACTTCTTCCCCTCAGCATCCACCAGTTCCAGCTGTGGTCCGCATATTGGGCACGCATTTGGTTGAGCGTGAAACCGCCGGTCGAGAAAATCATTGTATTCCTTTTCACATTGCGGGCACATTTTAAAGTCGCGCATCGTGGTATTGAGACGGTCGTAGGGAATATCTTCGATAATAGTGAACCGCGGCCCGCAGTTAGTGCAGTTAGTAAAGGGATACCGATAACGTCGGTCAATAGGATCGAATATCTCTCTCTGGCAATCATCGCAGGTAGCAATGTCCGGCGATACTAGCTGGTATTTACCTTTTTGAGGCTCGCTCTCGTGGATACGAAAGCCGGTATAGTCCTTCGGTGGCGCATATGTAATTTGGATATCTTCAATGCGGGCTTGTGGAGGTACCTCAGTCTTAAGTTCATTAAGGAAGGCTTTTAGACCTGATTCTACGCCCTCAATCTCAATTTCGACGTTACCAGAGGTATTTCGTACCCATCCTGATAGAGAATGCTGAGTAGCTAGTCGATAGATAAACGGACGGAATCCCACCCCCTGTACCACGCCCCAAACGCTTATTATCGCCCGATTCTTCAATTGGTTAGTTTTACTCATTGCCTCTTAATTATAACGTAGACTCGAAGGCATTAACCAACAAGAAAAAAGGAGAAGATTTTACATCCTCTCCTTATAAAGCATATTAGGAACTATTTATCGTTTAGTCGTCCGATGGTACAGCAACAACTTCTTTAACACTCGGTATCTGCTGTTTGAGAATCCGCTCTACGCCCATCCTGAGCGTCATCGTAGACATCGGTCAACCTGCGCAGTGGCCCATGAGCTTAACGCTTACCACTCCTTTTTTAACGTCAACAAGTTCAATGTCACCACCGTCTGCCTGCAGTGACGGTCTGATTTGCTCTAATACAGACTGTACTTTTTCTTTCTCTGTCACACAAACCTCCTAATAGGTATCAAGATATAACGATAGCAGAAAAGGAAAATTGTGGCAAGTTAGTGTTGTGCGGCGTACGGGATGTATCTGAACTACCTCAAACATCACCGTTCTGGAGCATTGAATCAAAACATAAGGAATTTATTATCCGATTCTTAACTTATCATGATTGGAGTGATCCATCGATGGGGAGTTCTATTGCTAAAAAGTGGGGAATCTAAATAAACAAATAATTCCAAATAATAATTGACATAGATAATATCCTATGATATTATCGACTTATATTATATATAGATAATCACTAAAGGAGAATGAGATGATCAAATCAGATAATTCACAAATTGATGAATTGACTGGATTATTAAGTAGAAAAATTTTCGTGGAAAAGTTCCGTGAGTCATTGGCAACAGCTAAGTCTAATCCCCACGAATCTCCCCTCTCCTTGGCATTACTAGACATTGATATGTTCCTTGATATAAATGAGCGATATGGGCATATTACAGGCGATAAAATGCTGGTCGCAATTGCCAAAGTAATTCAAGAGCATATTGGAAAAGACGCCCTGGCTGGACGGTATGGGGGAGACGAATTCATAATCGTATTCAAAGGCGAGGAACGGGAACAAGCTTTCCTCAAGATGGAGCAAATACGACAGGAGTTAAGCAGCGTAGAGTTAACGTCAGATGATGGGAAAAAGATACGAGGAGTTTACATAAGCGCCGGAGTGGCTTCCTTCCCTATAGATGGAAGGACAGAAAACGAATTGTTTCGGAAAGCTGATCATGCGCTGTATCGCGCAAAGACCAGTGGACGCAAGCAGATCCGCCTTGCATATGAAGAGCGCATGGTACCAAAAACCACGCATTATACGCAGACCCAGATGGAACGGCTTTCGAAACTAGCAGCAGAGCGTGGAGTTAATGAAGCTGATCTACTACGCGAAGCGATGGATGATTTTCTAACCAAGTATGGTGTGAATGATATCGAGAGTTGACCTGACGTGAGATGATTTCATAGTAGAGTAAAGATGCTTGACCGAATGGGGCACTGGTGATGAATAGACAAACACGCTATCAAGGTGCGATTATTAGAGACCATCGCATCCTCTTACTCAAGCAATGTGTCTTCCCTCCTGGACAAAAACGACGGATCGTTTGGTTATTCTCTGGCGGTGGTTTAGAGTCTGGTGAAACCGAAGAACAATGCATTACACGAGAGATAAAAGAAGAAACGCACCTCGATGTACGAGTCGTCTCTCTACTCGTGGATGAGCTTTATACCCCTGAAGACCCAGCTTATAGTGTGCTAAAAAACTATAAAACATATTACTGCGAACCTTTATCTGGAGTTGCCAGTCCTGGATTTGAACCTGAATATGATCCCAGGATTCACACCTTAGGTGCACCCGATATTCTAGAGACAAAATGGTTCAATCTACGCAGTGAAGCAGCTTGGGATCCTGACCTTGTAAACGATCCCATCATCTACAAACCATTGCAGCAAATACGTAAAAAGCTAGGATACGTGCGTTGAGTCCTGCTAATCAGTAAGAAACTAGATTAAATATTTAGTCTCTTACATATCAGTTTTCATAGGCATTCGGTCGGTGTAAATAGCGGAAAAGGGACTAGTAACGTCCTCCCCTGCCGCCACCGCCAGACCTGCCACCGCCAGACCTGCTGCCTCTGCCGCCGCCATAGCCGCCGCCACCGGAATCACGACCGCCGCCTCTGCTGCCACCATAACCACCACCAGGTCGGCTGTCTGTTCTGGGACGCGCTTCTGCTACTGTAATGGTACGTTCTTTGAGGCTCTTTCCATTCAATCCTACGATAGCCGCTTCTCCAGCTGCTTTCGTAGCCAATTCAACGAAAGCGAATCCCTTTGAACGGCCGCTCACCCTATCGCTAGGAATGCTCACTGAAGTCACCTCACCAAAAGCAGCGAAAGCCTGTCGCAGTTCGTCTTCATTTGTATCATAAGATAGGTTACCTACGTAAAGTTTCATACTAAACCTCTCACCATCCTGATTATTTTATTAACTGATATTATCCAAGAAGAGTAGTTGTCAGGGAGTAGAGACAAAAGATGTCATTTCTTGTTTACAAGAAACAAACACGGGCTGGATTAATCCAGCCCGTGCCCATCATTATCCAAGGTATCGGTTATCGATTTCCTCTGACCTTACGGTAGCAGTCGCTGCAATATACCGGTCTGTCACCACGTGGTTCGAAGGGTACTTCTGTACTCTTGCCACACGAGGAACAGGTCACAGTAAACATCTGGCGTCGTGCGCCAAAATTGGAGCTGCCGCTGCTTCCGTTTCGCGCAGTTCTTTTTGCCTGACGGCAAGCGGGACAGCGCTTGGGCTCGTTGAGATAGCCCCTGGTCTTGAACAGTTCCTGCTCATCTGCGCTAAATGTAAAGCTAGCTCCACAATCAGCACACGTGAGGGATTTGTCCTGGTAACTCACTAGGATGACCTCCTCTCTCAAATATTAGTTAGAGTCTCGGTCATCCTGCACTCGGATAAATCTGCGAGGATTCCCACGAATTGCGATAACCTACACTTAAACCTTTATTATAATAACACAAAAACAATTCGTTGTGCAAAATTTAAGGTAACCAAAATAACAGTTTTCCTTGTCACTTCCCAGGTACTGCTGATATACTAGACACGTATGGGAACAGTTACCGCCGTGAAATACGAAACAATCATTGGGCTAGAGGTCCATGTCCAGCTTAACACGAAAAGCAAAATGTTTTGCCGGTGTAGCACCGACTATGCAAACACACCTCCCAATACTCATGTGTGTCCAGTCTGCCTGGGTATGCCGGGAGTGCTGCCGGTCATTAACCGTCAGGCAGTTGAATACACTATTATGACCGGGCTGGCTCTCAACTGCACTATATCCGAACATACAAAATTCGACCGGAAGAATTACCCATATCCTGATCTAATGAAAGGCTACCAGATATCTCAGTACGATGCACCGATCGCAACACGCGGCTACCTGAATGTTGAAGTAGACGGAATAAAAAGACGCATCAGTATTACGCGTGTCCATCTTGAAGAAGACGTCGCAAAACTGATTCACCGACCGGTTGTTGGCAGTCACGGCTACAGTCTGATGGACGTCAACCGCAGTGGCGTTCCGTTGATGGAGATTGTAGGAGAGCCTGATATCCGCTCCCCTGAGGAAGCCAGGCAATACCTTATGAAACTCCATAGCATACTCCAGTACATGGGAGTTTCTACTGCAAATATGGAAGAAGGCAGCTTCCGATGCGATGCTAATATTAGCATTCGCCCGGAGGGAAGCTACAAATATTTCACCAAAGTCGAAGTAAAAAATATGAACAGCTTCCGCGCCGTTTTTCGAGCGATGGAATACGAAGCGATGCGTCAGCGCAGAGCCGCTGAGACAGGCGAAAGGCTTGTACAGGAGACCCGGGGCTGGGTTGAAGAAGAGGGAATTACAGTCTCGCAGCGCAGCAAGGAATATGCTCATGATTACAGGTATTTCCCTGAACCTGATTTACCGCCTCTCATTGTCAGCCGCAAATGGGTAGATGAGGTACAAGCACGGTTGCCCGAACTGCCCGAGATCCGCCGTGAACGCTTTATCAGCGAGTATGCCCTACCTGCTTATGATGCGAGCCTTTTAACTGGTACACGTGCGATGGCTGACTACTTTGAAGCTTGCATTCAGACCGGAATTCCAGATAATACGCCACTGAATAACCGTGCCAAGACACTGAGTAACTGGTTGCTCAGCGAGCTCAGCCGCTTACTTAATGCCAGTAATACAACCATTGATGAAGCACGGATCACACCGATCCAGCTTTGCGAACTAATTGACCTGATGCAAAAAGGGTCTGTCACCGGTCCTGTCGCCAAGCAGGTCCTGGAAGAAATGTTTAAGACAGGAAAATCTGCTAACGAAATTGTCGCTCAAAAAGGACTGAAACAGATAACTGACACATATGAATTAGAAAACACTATTGAACGTATTCTGAAAGAGAATCCTCAGGCGGTCGCTGATTTCAAAGCAGGTAAGGATACTGCACTCAAATTCCTTGTCGGACAATTAATGCGTCTCACAAAAGGACGCGCCAATCCACAGATGGCAAATCAATTATTAAGGAAGAAACTCGAGGAAAAGTGATATGCATATTGCTTTAAACATCATCCAGATTATCGTCGCGGTGCTCCTTATCCTGGTGATTATGTTCCAGGTCAAGGGTGGAGGTATCGGTGGTATTTTCGGTCAAGCAGAATCAGTCTACCGCACAAAGCGCGGCGTAGAAAAATGGCTCTTCCGGGCAACAATAATCCTGTCTGCTATTTTCGTAATTCTTGCCATAACATCACTAGTCGCAGGTTAGACAAGGTAAGAAATTGAGCGCCATCATTACTCTCACGACTGATTTTGGTCTATCTGATGCCTACGTTGCTGAAATGAAAGGTGTAATTCTGGGTATTAATCCGGACGTCCGTTTTATTGATATTTGCCATACCATAAAACCTCAAAATATATCCCAGGCAGCGTTTGTCCTTCATACCGCTTACCGATTTTTCCCCGAACGAACGATACACTTAGTTGTTGTCGATCCTGGAGTGGGAAGCGACAGGCATGCAGTACTATTACACACTTCGTTTGCTGATTTCATCGCTCCAGATAACGGTGTCCTGAGCTATATTGTTCAGGAAGTCTCAGAGAAACCGGTGACGGGAGAAGCCGTAAATCTTAAAAAAGGTACTACGGCAATATCTTTAACGAATTCGACTTATTGGTGCGAACAGGTAAGCTCTACTTTTCACGGCCGGGATATTTTCGCTCCCATAGCAGCTCATTTATCCATGGGTAAGTCACCAGAAGATTTTGGGATTAAAATAGATACGATGGTAACGATACCGCTCCTCTACCCTCATAAGACGCAAAACGGGATGACAGGACACATCGTACATATTGATAGCTTCGGAAATCTAATTACGAACTTTAAAGAGCAAGATTTACCTGGCAAAAACATAATCATTTCCGTTGGGGGAAAACGAATTCATGGGCTTAGCAGGACCTACCAGGACAGCCCGGGGTTGCTTTCACTAATTGGCAGTCACGGTTACCTGGAAATTTCTCTGAAGAACGGCAGCGCCAGCGACTTTCTTGGAGTCGGCACTGGCTACCAGATAAAAATTTCTCAACAATCGGGAGGTGACTAGTGAACATCAAGGCTCTAATGATGATATCCAGGGCTCCATTTCTTCTTTTAGCTGTCGTGCTTGGTTTTCTCGGCGCGTCATTAGCCTGGTATGAGCACCAGGAATATGGCAGTAGCTTTAATTTAGCTTACGGCTTTCTTGCTGGTATTGGACTCGTGATTGCCCACATCAGCGTTAATGTTTTTAATGAGTACTTCGATTTTCGCAGTAAGGTAGATTTTCGAACACCAAGAACACCTTTCAGTGGCGGCAGCGGAGCGCTTCCGTCCGGTTTACTTACTGGGAAACAAGCCCTCTGGATCGGCATCATCAGTCTCGTCATCATAGTCCCGATTGGCATTTTTTTTACGGTGATTAAAGGCTGGATGTTGTTACCGCTTCTTTTAGTATCCGCGATTATTATTGTTATCTACACCCCAATTATTCTCAAGATGGGTTATCCAGAATGGGCGCCGGGAATTGGACTTGGTATCTTGCCTGTGCTCGGCGCATATTTCATACAGACCGGTGAATATACAATCACGGCGCTTATTGCAGCTATTCCTTCAGGTATTCTCGTCCATAACCTACTGTTGCTAAATGAATTGCCTGATGCTGAAGCCGATAAAACAGTAAAAAGACGCACATTACCTATTGTCATCGGTAAAAAGAACGCTGCCTTGGTCTACTCAATATTGATGGTAGTGATGTATCTTTGGATCGTCGGAGCAGTCTATACTGGCGATATGCCCGCATTCACATTACTGGGACTCCTAACATTACCTTTAGCTTGGAAAGCAATTAGCGGCTCGTTCAAGTTCAACGATATGGGAAAACTCGTACCAGCCCTGGCAAATAATGTATTTGTTGTCCTGCTCACTCAGCTGCTGATGGGCGTCGGTTTTATCCTGGCAGGGGCTTTGTAGTATTTGGCAGAAGAAAAGCTTCATCCTGAAAAGCGACCGCTCCATACAATCTTCACAGCGGTGCCGCCTCATTATGACCTGATAAACCGCATTTTTACGTTTGGACTTGATGAAAGATGGCGGAGAAGGGCAGCACAAACTTGCCTCAATTCAAATCCGAAACTGGTGTTAGACCTCTGCTGCGGTACCGGCGATCTTGCAATCTGGCTAGCTCGCCTCGCCACTCCGGATACGAGAACAATCGGTATAGATTACAGCCAACCGATGTTGTCAAAAGCTAGAGAAAAAGCGACTAGGCAACCGTTAAATACCAGTGTACAATTTATCCACGGTGATGTCGGTGACCTGCCATTCCCCGATGGATATTTCGATAGCATCGGAATTTCTTTTGCCTTTCGCAATCTCACTTATAAAAATCCAAAGACTCAAAAATATCTTTCAGAAGTCGTGCGTGTTTTAAAACCAGGTGGTGAATTCGTGATAGTTGAATCAAGTCAGCCCCGGAATAAACTGGTCAGAATGATAGCCCACGCTTATTTACGAGTGGTTGTGCACAGGTTGGGGAGCTG
>CAYHBE010000015.1:0-11456 GCA_964354765.1 uncultured Dehalococcoidales bacterium
TGTTGGGCTCGGCACCGTTAAGTTGGAACTCCTTCTTTTCCCAGTTGTTGGGGCCATTCTCGTGTATATTGATCATAAATCCGTGTTTCAGAGGATAATTAGAAGCGTTAAGTGAATGGAAAGGTAACCGCTCAGTATGGTAAGCCTGGTCAGCGAAAGTAACTCCGGAAGGGATAATCAACATACCAATGACCGTTAGAACTGAGACGAGAGTTAAGATTCTCTTCATATGTCCTCCTTTATTTTACTTTTAGGCCTCTTCCCTTATTAAAATGGTCGGTCGGTCAATAACATTTCCTTACATAAGTACGAAAAAGAGAGATTCACTATCGACATGAATCATTGAGCAGGAGCCGGGTAGTGGGATGTGTGAGGTTGAAAAGCATGACGACGACTTTTTTCAAGTGTTGTTACCTTTTCCAATTTTTTGTTCTTCTTGATCGCAATAATATGGCGGCGAAGTCGGTACTCTTCTACTTCCTTCATTAGTTGTTCTTGTTTACTTCTCGGCGCAATGCTACTGTTATCATATAATCGCTCTTCCATTTAATTTCCTCCTGAAGTCCTAGCCTACAATTCTCATATTTGAAGGTGTTTATTTTAGACTCATCATATACATTGTCGCCCGTTGCTGTCTGTTAAGTAGTTTACATTTCATAAGATCAGCTTTATAATTTGGTACACAAATGTAAATTTCTGTCATCGTACAGAGGTTGCTTAAGATGACCAATAACATGCTGGTCGCACTAACCGAAATCGGAATATTCGGGACGCTGATGCCTTCTGATAAACAACGCCTGGCCTCTCTTCTAAAAGAAAAGTCCTTTGGTCCAAATCAGACCATTTTTACTCAAGGAGACGAAGGCAGAGAACTTTATCTCATTCGCACCGGAAGGATCAAGATTTGCGCTAATGACCGGGAAGGGAATCAGTTAATTTTTGCTTACTTATCTTCAGGAGATATTTTAGGCGAAATTGCTATTTTGGATGGTCTGCCTCGTTCCGCAACTGCCATCGCGGTGACACACATTAAAACGTTGTATCTTGATAGAAAAGATTTCCTGGAATTTCTTAATACCACCCCTCAAGCATGTATCGAGATCATTGCTAGCCTTTGTAAAAGTTTGAGAAGAGTTAGCACACACCTCGAGGAGGTATCACTTCTGGATGTTTCAGGCAGAGTAGCCAGGAATTTGATATCTATGTCTGCGCAAAATGGAATATCACCAAGCTGTGCCATCAGTCAGGAAGAACTTGCAATAGTCATTGGCGCATCCCGTGTAATTGTAAATAAGATCTTGAACTCTTTCGTCGAATTAGGTTTTATAGCCCTAGCCCGAAAGAAGATTATCATTTTAAATGAACATGAACTGGACAGAATTGGAAGTTATAACCTGGATAAATAGAATGTAATACGCTAAGTCCTGCCAGATTGGGCAAGGATTGGTGACCGAGATGTGGTGCCAAAAATGCGGTTTTGAAAATCCGGACACTAGCAAATTTTGCATCCGGTGTGGTTGCGTCATATCCCCTACGAGATCACCTTTAATCTCAACGATTTCAGCAAATTATCTCCCAACGCATATCGGTGAAAAAATTCTTGCCGCTAAACCTCAGATGGAGGGAGAACGCAAGGTTATTAGCGTACTCTTCGCCGATGTCGTGAACTACACTGCTTTAGCTGAGAAACTCGATGTTGAAGTAGTACAAGATATAATGAATACATACTTCAAAATCCTAATGGAGTCTGTATATAAGTACGAAGGTGTTGTCGCCCAATTGCTGGGGGATGGTATAATGGTTTTCTTTGGGGCACCGCTCGCCCACGAAGACCACGCTCAGAGAGCTTGTTATAGTGCGCTGTCAATACAGGCGTTAACCCGTGAATACTCCGAACAAATTCACCAGCAATATGGGACAGACTTCAAAGTGCGTGTGGGTATCAATTCGGGGCCGGTATTCGTCGGCACTGTTGGCAATGATCTGCACATGGAGTACCTTGCTATCGGAAACACGGTTAATTTAGCTTCCCGCATACAGAGCGCAACCTCTCCGGGACGTATATTGGTCTCAAACAATACTTATTACCTGGCAAAATATTTTTTCAATTTTGAAAACATAAAAGCTATAACCATTAAGGGAAAAGAAGAGCCAATCGAGGCGTATGAATTGCTGGACGCCAAAAAAGCGGAGAGCCGGTTCGATATTGCCGTGCTAGCGGGTCTCTCCAGGTTCTGTGGCCGCGCGGCTGAATTAACTGTCTTAAACAAATCTCTTTTAAAGGTAGAAAACGGAAACGGACAGGTCGTTGGCATCATGGGTGAACCCGGGATAGGTAAATCTAGATTAATTAGAGAGTTTAGAGAAAGCCTTACTCCAGGTGAATGCATTTTTTTTGAAGGCCGGTGTTTTCACTATGGAAGTTCGATGCCATATAGGCCTTTGACAGACGTTCTCAGGTCTTTCTTCAAGATTGAAGAAGGCGATACAGAATCCCGAATGAAAGAAAAAATCATCGCCAAAGCCAGGCATATGGACGATCAAATGGTTAGCGATTTGCCTTTCATTCATGAGATGCTTTCTATCAATATCGAGGATAAAAGTTATTTCAACATCGAACCGGAATACCGAAGAAATAAGATGTTCAGTACTATCACCAGATTGCTGGCTAAAGAAAGTTCACGACAACCCGTAATTATCGTCATTGAAGACCTTCACTGGATAGATGAGATATCGGAAGAATTATTAGCCTACCTGATACAAAAACTCGAAAATAGTTCGGTTATGTTCCTGCTTTCATATCGCCCGGAATACACACCATCCTGGAAAAATCGCCCGGTTTATACACAAGTTCATCTCAGCCAACTATCTACCGATAGCACAAGTGAACTGTTGAGGTCATTGCTTCCGGACGGAAAACTAACTCTTGAGTTAACTGAATTAATTCAAGGCAAATCCGGTGGCAATCCCCTGTTTGTCGAAGAGTATACCTATGCTCTCCTGGAGCAAGGCATAGTCCGGAAAGACGACGGCCATTATTCTCTCAATGCTGCACCTGCTTCTCTAAAATTACCGGATACGCTTCAAGGGATTATCTCCTCACGTATCGACCGGCTGCCGGAGGTTCTGAAGAACACTCTAAAGGTAGCTTCAGTTATCGGCAGGGATTTTGGTTATGAAGTCCTGAGAGTAGTGCTGCAAAAGCCGCAGAGACTCAGAAATCAGCTAGAGAACCTGCAGGATCTTGAATTTATTAATAGCGAGAGAACCCTTTCAGAGATAGAATATTCATTCAAACATGCCCTGATCCAGGAAGTTGCCTATAGCGGACTATCTAATAAAAAGCAGAAAGAGCTGCATGAAAACGTGGCAACGACTATTGAGAAACTATACTCCGACAGATTAGAAGAGTTTCTTGATGTCTTGAGCTACCATTTTCAGAATGGAGTATCTTTAGACAAAGCCCTGGACTATTCTATCAGGGCAGGAAATAAGGCTCAAGCAGCCTTTGCCAATCAAGCGGCTATCGATTATTTCAGGAAAGCCCTGGGATTATGTCCCAGATTCGGCGCGGTTGGGGACGGTATCGGCGCTAAGCTGCAAGAAAAGCTAGGGAACATCTTTCAGTTGACAGGTAAATACGACCAGGCTTTAGAAAGTTATGAAATCAGTTACCAGCTGTATTTGAAATTTAAGGATTCCAATAACAATTCGTCAGAAGGCTCCACATCTCGATCAGGTACTCTTTTACAACACTTCCCGACCCAGGCAAGCAGTCAAGAACGGCTAGCAACTTTATATTTCAACAGAGGCCAGATTTGCATTATGAGAAGGCTGACAGATGAAGGCTTGATTTGGATGGAGAAGGGGCTTTCTCTATCAGAAATTTCGGACCGCATAAAAGCTCGCCTGTTATGGGTTAGATCGACCTTATTAATGCAGCGCGGCGAGTACACGCCAGCTCTTGATTACTGCCGGAAGGCTGTGGAATACGCCCATAAAATCCAGGATGAAATCGAAGCTACGGCATACAATACCATGGGGTATATTTACAACCAATCAAGTGATAGTAAATCGGCTGCCGACTATTATCAACGAGCGCTGGATATTTCCATTCACCTCCAGAAACCTAATCCCGAGGCAGAAGCGCTTGACAGTTTAGCTATCTGTTATTGTATCTCAGGCGATTGGGAACGTGCTGAAATTTACTGCAAGAAATCCCTGAGTATTTCAGAGAAAATCGGTCATAATGAACTGCAAGCCCGTACATTGACCAATTACTCTGACATTCTAATCCGACGGGGCCACGTTGAAGAACTTGAAGAGGCAATTATTTGCAATAATAAAGCCCTCGATCTCCGTGTCAACAGTGGCCCTGGTGCTACTTTATTTGTCATTTATGGGAACCTTGCGTGGGCAAGTCTTAAGCTGGGTAACAGGCAAAAAGCCAAAGAATATGTTAACAAATCCTTGACCAATTTAGAACATGGCTTTTCTAAGTTTTGGCGCTGGCAAGGCTATTTGAATGCAGCTGAAGTTCTTTTCGGTTTAGACGAAACGGAGGCTGCGCTCGATTATTGCCGAAAGTCTCTCGACATTGTTATTGAAATGAAATCTCCTTTAGGACAATGTCAGGTCCCTCATTTGATGGGTAGAATTTATCACAGCTTGGGTCAATGGGATAAAGCAGAAGAAATGTTGAAAGATAGTCTCAGATCTTCTGAAAAAATAAGTCTCCTCCCTGACGAAACGGCGCTTGTCTTCTGGCATCTGGCTATTTTATATCATGATATGAATGGAGCTAACTTCAGGAGTATTCAGCGCGAGACCATCCGTGGACTAGTGCAAGGGGCAGTGGAAATATTTGAAAAATTAGGCATCAATTACGATAAGGAACTGGCACAAAAACTCGTAGAAACTTAATTCTCCGTTCGCGAACATATTAGAACAACCGTAAAGTTTATCGTCGTTTGGTTTGATTAATCCCGTTGCATTTAGGTTCGCTGGTCTATTTCTCTATCTTCATATCTTCCACTCTTCCACCTTCTTGAATCCGTGAATCAACGGGACGCGGTAGAGTCCAAATACCTTCTCAGTTCTAAGGAAGCCGATGAACATGATGATGAGTCCCGCCAGTTCAAAAATATAGAGCACATTCAAGTTGCCAACTAACGTCAGGTGGGTGCCGCCTAATGCAGGTAGGATAGCTCCAAAAGCGATGAGGATGTTTGAAACGACACGGTGAGGTAGAATCCGTTTCCGCTAGAAAATAAAGACACTGTAAATAGCCCCACCTACTAAAGCAAACGTCCCAAAAGCGTTGAACATTAGAGCAAGGATAGCGCGGACATTGGTGGGCATAACTCCGATGCCAGTTAGCTTGGTCAAACTGGTTATATCAATATCTACTGTAAAGACGCGGACAGCCGCGTATATGGTTGCTATACCAAGTATTGCCATTATTATGTGCGCGTTCCGGCGTCGAATCAGAAGATATAGCGTCCCCCATACCCATGTAAGCGGCAACTAAGATCGCGCCTATAAAGTACCAGAGGCGCAGTATTATACTCGTGATTCCGAACACTCCGGCACAGAACTCGGTAAAAGCTGCGATGGAATACGTGAACAGGCCAATCGACCATAAAAGCTGGTACGGTTTCCTGCGAGCAAAATACTGGTCAAGGACCGTTATTGCAAAAATGAAACTCACAATACACGTGAAGAGTGGGATATAAGCCATATCTTCCTCCTTGTGGGTACATTGTATACACAGCATCCGTTGCTGGTAATTCTACCTTGTTTTGTGCGGAGAGTAAAGCTTTACGACTTTGTATAGGGGACAGGTGGTGGAGTTTTAAAAAATATTTTAATAACATGCACTTTTCTTCGTTTTAGTTTAACATAACTTAATTTTGGTAAGAGTTTTGTAAGAGATCATGTTTTATGATAATGACATGATCGAGCTACATGTCTATTATTCATTCATCCAAACCGACTCGGGTAAACGATCGGAGGACATTGAAAATGGTTGAAATCAACCGAGAAGTAATAATCGATGCATCTCTTGAGAGAATCTTTGCCTACGTAAGTAAACCAAGCAACCTACCAGAGATTTGGCCAAGCTTAATTCTGATTAAAAATGAGAGATTATTACCTAATGGTGGCTATAGTTTTCAATGGGAATATAAAATGTTTGGAGTATTTTTGAAAGGCACTGGTGAATATACTGACATCGTCCCAAATCAGTGGTTCACCGTGAAAATTAAAGGCAATCTTGAAGGTGTAATAACGTGGACATTTAGGCCTAAGGAAAGTCAAACAAGAGTCACCTTCACAATCGGGTATCAGCTACCTTTACCAGTACTTAATCCGATAGGGAAGATGATTATCGAGAACATAAACCAGCGGGAAGGGGATGTTATTTTGGCTAACCTTCAAGCAGTCTTTGCGGGTAAGCAGTCCAGGAACCGATAATTTGATGTTTTCGTTATAAATTTGACTATAGTTAATGCTACACAAAGTATGACTCATCACAACATCGCAGATTGTTAGTTATCAAACGTATGGTCGAGCGTTATAAAAACTGTGCTAGAACCCAAAAGCAGGCAATAAAAAAGGCTAAAACTGATAAGACGCTTATAACCAGCCTGCGCTTGGTACTGGACCAGTCGTTTCTCTCTAAAACAAGCATAATGCCAGAAGCTAAACCAAGGGGAGGTACAATTAATGAAAAGATGGAGCCAGCGAAAGACAGTGCCCAGCCACGCCCTCGCAGTGCATTGACCCCTCCTAACAACGTGAGTATACCAGAGACAATTCCTGATACACCTAGAATCCCAATAAAAGTGAATGCCATACTGTGGGGCATGGGATTCTTAGAAATAGTTAAAAACGATGACCGGTAGAACGTCCAGGACATGTAGACTGCAGTAATAATCATAAGCAAACCAGAAACAATTAAGATAAAGCCGATAGCCTTAAGTTTCATGTTTTACCTCTACATGCTCATAAGCAATCCGTTGTCCATTTTCAACTCATATCATGGAGTAAATTCATCGAAATGTGTGATGGGCTGGGGAGTGTCGATAGAAATACGTTAAGTGGTTTAACCTTCAGTAGTTAATTTAACAATTTGCCCTAAGAGCCAGGCCAATACATCGGCTCAGCAGTACCCCCAACTGTAGGACTTGGCTGAGCTAACCTGATCCTCTGTTTAGGGAACGTCGAACTAGGTTAAGAGCCTCATCAAGTGTAGTATTATCCACAATAGGAATCTTGAATACTCGTAACATTCTTCACGAAGTTAAACAACTTATCTATACCATGCACAGGGGTATGAGACGTGGTTAGGCTGGGACTGGTGCTCCTTCTTTTATGGTCAGCATCAGTTTTACACTCAACATCGAGTCTGGCGGCGCCTTTTCTTTACCAATTCGTCCGCCTAAAGCCAGATAATTGAGGGTATGGGAAAGGGCGAGAAATAGGTAATGGTCATAGTTTACATACGAATACTCTTCGCTCTACAGTGGGACGATAAGATTATTTCTTCTGAGGTTCTGACTTCTGTGCTTTTTTCTCTAGTACTTGCTTCTTGGGTTTTTTAACATTTTTTCTGCCTTTAGTCCCCATGTTAATACTCCTGTCTCTAATTAATATTCAGGGATCAACCTGCTCTATCTTGACACCTTATTCCTGTTTACGTCAAACTGCCAATATGGCGCATAATTATCAAATCATTGTAATCGGGGCAGGAGCAGCCGGCATGGTGGCAGCTGGACGGGCGGCGGAGATGGGTGCGAGCGTGCTTCTCCTCGAAAAGATGGAGCGCCCCGGTAAAAAAATACTTATCACTGGTAACGGACGCTGTAACCTATCGAACAGCCGGGATATGGATAGCTTCATCGACCAGTTTGGACATAATGGACGCTTTCTCTATAGCGCGTTTAACCGGTTCTTCCGTGATGATTTAATAGCTCTCCTGAGTCATTATGGAATCGAGTGTAAGACAGAACCGGATGGAAAGATTTATCCCATTACCGATAACGCCCGTGATGTTGTCCGTGTTTTCGGGAGTTACATGGCTGAAGGCAAGGTAACGGTACAGTTCGGCGTGAGCGTGACCGGTGTATCGGTGGAAAATGGTTTGGTGTCTGGAGTGCACACAACTTCCGGAAATCTACCGGCATCCGCGGTTATAATCGCCACCGGAGGCTCATCTCACCCGCAGACTGGCTCCACCGGCGATGGCTTCCGTATCGCTGCGGCACTCGGACATACAATTGTTAAAATAAGGCCTGGTTTAGTTCCACTCGTCATTACCAATATTGAACTAGCTAAACAAATGCAGGGTGCTAGTCTCCGTAATGTGCGCGCTACCGCATTTCAGAGTCCGAGTGGAGAAATCGATTTATCGCTTGTTCCCAGAGCAGATGTTGGGCGTGGTATATCTGGAAAACGCCCGAAATTGCCCATCATCGAGAGCCGTACAGGAGATGCTATCATTACACATTTTGGCCTCAGTGGTCCTATTATTCTGGAGATGAGTCTCTCGATTGTTGACGCTCTCGAAAATGGACCTGTCAGCATTTCTATCGACCTCGTGCCTGATAGGGACGTTAACATACTCCGCACAGAACTGCAACGGGTGTTCGATAGCCACAGCAAACGTACCTACCATAAAATAATCAAGGACTTCTTGCCACAAAAACTAGTAGAACCATTTGTCTGCATGACAGGTGTGCAGCCAGATAAAATAGGTAACCAGATTACATTAGAAGAGCGCGAAATCCTCCTAAATGCATTGAAATCATTACGTTTTGACGTTAAAGGAGCCCACTCACTCTCAACAGCTATGGTTACGGCAGGCGGTGTTTCCCTCAAAGAAATTAATCCGCGTACGATGGAATCTCGTTTGGTCAAGGGGCTTTTTCTCTGCGGTGAGGTCTTGGATGTAGATGCAGGGACTGGGGGATACAATCTGCAGGCTGCTTTTTCAACAGGTTACGTCGCAGGAGAGAGTGCCGCTTCTTTTACTCAAAAACATTAATGCCAAACTCTTTTAGCACTTCCGAGAGAGCACGTAACGGTAAGCCAACGACATTGAAATAGTCGCCCTCAATTTTTTCCACGAGTACTGCCCCCAATCCCTGAATGGCATATGCTCCAGCTTTATCCAATGGTTCACCGGTTCTCACATATGCCTCTATTTCTAACTTCGTAAGCTGTTTCATGTAAACAGTAGTTTCCACGCTTCGCGAGACGGTCTTGCCAGTAAGTGTGTCAAGAACAGTGAACCCAGAGATGACGGTATGCGCTTTGCCACTTAACTTGGCAAGCATTGCTCGGGCTTCTCTTTCAGTATGTTGTTTGCCAAATCTGTGGCCATCGATGACTCCAAAGGTATCTGCGGCAATAATAATTGCATCGGGATGTTCGTTAGCTACTGATTTAGCTTTCCTGAAGGCAATTTCCATGGCAAGGTGGTGCGGTTCTTGGCTAATGGTCTCAGTATCTTCGTGCACACGAGCATCGACTGAGAATTTGAGACCGATCTGTTCCAGTAACGACTTCCGGCGCGGTGAAGTTGAAGCGAGAATGATTCTCTTCATATATTATTCCTTATTCCTTAAAGACTCGAAGACAAAGACAAGTAGATGATGGCCGCTTTCGCAATCGGGCATAAAAAGATTATAACATCCTCGGGGAATTCTATTGACATAGAAGATAACATCTAGTAATATGCAACTAGAAATATTATTCTAGAACTATTGTTCAGCTTAGGCAATTTAATTTGTACAGGAGATCGATTTTAAATTGAGAGCGTGGAGTCTTTTTACAAATCATGGGCTTGTATTAGCTTCAATATCGAGAAATCCAAGGAAGACCATCAGAGAAATAGGTGACGATGTTGGTATTACGGAGCGAACTGCCTATGGGATCGTTGTAGACCTCGAGAAGGCAGGATACATTAAGAAATTAAAAAATGGCACCCGCAACACCTATTCGATATATCCTCATATGCCTGTCGTGAGCAGATTGAGTGATGCTTCTGTAGGGGACCTGCTTAAATTATTTGGTTGGCAACCACGGCAGGGAGTGAAAAACCACAAGACTTAGGGAAATTAATATCCCTAAATGGCTTGCCTGAAAACCTAATCTAGGGATTTCTGGGTTAACTAAAAGAAAAAGGAGAAACAAATGGTTGGAATCTACATAATGCTTGCTATCATAGCAGTCGGTATTGGGGCACTGGTGTTTTACAAAATAAAGTGGGCTAAATCAGACAATGCACAAGCACGTGGACGCGCGGCGAAAATAGAAGCGCAGAGAGTCAAATAAGAGAAACCGACTCACTAAGTAGTGAGACTCTTCCCAGGTAATCTGACAATACACCGTATTAAACCTGACGAATTATAGAGTCGGTTGGCATCGATCAATGTTAACGAAACCATTGCATACCTCTCTTATGTTTCCGATTAGTCCTAATATTGATACTGTCACAGCATCAATATTGATGGGGGAGAGTTGAACTTTATAAGCGTAATAAGCCACGTTTTCCTCGTTAATAAGGTATTAGATCAGATTACTGCCATAGGAAAAACGGCAAAACAAGTTGAAGCTGCTATCCGGGATACTAACAGTTCTAAACGCGTAAGTACAAATATTCATCGTGTTCCGTCCTGATTCATAGCAAGATAGCTCATGTTGATGGTTTGTTCAATTTTGCTTAAACACGGAACTGTTATTTTAAGTGGAGAATAAGAAAGCTCCATCTCAGTCTGGAGCAACACTCGCGTATATCAATGGTATAGAGATACACAATGTTTCAGCGATGGTCCCGAAAGAGCTCAGGAATTTGAAGTTTACGATTTATTCCACTGGTCCGAAAATTCCTCCGACCATCAATTGTACAAACTCATCGTCTTTCAAACCCAGGACTTCCAAGCAGACGTAGGCATTGTCCTCGCCTTCATTGGGTTCTGGTTTGTATTGGCGGGCTGGCGTTTTGGAAAACTTCGGCGGGATTGTATCCACGCTATGCAGTCCCACCACGTTATGATCGTACTTGATAAAATGTTGCCGGTGCTTAAACTGCGGATCCTTATGCATGTCTTCAGCTGTTTCCACGATTCCCGCCGCCACACCTGCTTCCTGTAGAACAGTCATCACGGCTTCTGGAGATAGGTTTAGAGTCCAGTTTTCTACAATTCGGTCCAGCGTATCTTCGTTTTTCTTGCGGGCAGATAGTGTGCGGAATCTGCTATCTGAGACTAATTCTGGTTTCCCAATGATAGTACAAAAAGTTTTCCATTCCCGTTGTGTTTCTACTACAATGGCGCACCAACGATCATTCCCGACGCATCGGTAGATGCCATGAGGAGCAGCGAGTGGATCACGGTTACCATTTCTTTCTGCTACGTGGCCATCTACGCAAAATTCAAGTATGGAAGGCGTCA
>CAYHBE010000016.1:0-11062 GCA_964354765.1 uncultured Dehalococcoidales bacterium
CGAACCCAGTCCCTACCTTCCAATCAGCAAGCTGCTGTGGAACGAACTATACATCGATGTAAGCAAGGTAGCGGAACTAGAAAATTGTCACCCAGCTATGGCTTTGACAAATTCACTAAATTTTCAACGAAAAATACAATTCCTACAGCGAGACCGTTTGGTTGATTACCGCGAGCAGATGAAAATAAAAAAAACTGTGCTGAATATATTATCACAGCATTTCTTTGCATTCGACTCTCCACGGCGTCGCGAATTCGAGTCCTTCGTCTCCAATCATTCAGACATTGATTTGTACGCCCGCTTCCGTGCAGTCATGGAGCGGCAAAATACAGTCTGGCAAAAATGGCAAATCAAACTTCGAGAAGGAAATTTACGAGACAGCGATTTTGATAAAGAAAAATGGCAGTATCATCTTTACGTACAGTGGCTAGCTCACGAACAAATGCGTAATGCAGCCAAATACGCGTCAGAAAAAGGTGTCGGTCTGTACCTTGACCTTCCGTTGGGTACTCATCCCAATGGTTTTGATGCCTGGAGGTACAAACAGAATTTCGTGCAGGAGGTTACTGCCGGCGCACCTCCCGATATTGTTTTCACCAACGGTCAGAATTGGTCATTTCCTCCGCTACATCCTGACACAATACGGGAAACCGGTTATGCATATGTCATTTCCTACCTGCGTCATCACCTGGAGCTGGCAAACACGCTTCGCGTCGATCATATAATGGGACTGCACCGTCTATTCTTTATTCCCTCAGGATTTGAGTGCAGACAGGGGACGTACGTTCATTATCGCGCCGATGAATTGTATGCAATTTACTGCATAGAATCTCAGCGTCAACAGAGCATTATTGTCGGTGAAGACCTGGGTATTGTACCGAGGATGGTTCGCGAAGAAATGAAGCGTCACGGATTCCAGCGCATGTGGGTGATGTATTACGAGTTGGCGGCTAACGTTAAAACATTTCTTTCATCTCCCCAACCGGACACCGTAGCTAGCCTGAATACTCATGATATGCCGACATTTGCATCTTTTTGGGAGATGCGTGATATCGTGGACCGTGTGCGTACCGGAATAATCACAAGCAAAATGGCTGAAAAAGACAAGTCTACCAGGACGGTCGTTAAGCAACGATTGAAAAAATTCCTGGTTGAAAGGCGGCTACTTGACAACCGTCCACGCGGCGCCCGGGCAGCTTTAAAAGGATCTCTTTCGTTGTTGGCGCGTAGTCGTTCCCGATTATTACAAGTAAATCTTGAAGACCTTTGGTTGGAGACTAATTCGCAGAATATTCCAGGCACGACCAAGCAGCATCCAAATTGGCGACGCAAAGCACGCTATGACTTAGAAACTTTTTGTCAAATGCCGCAGGTTGTGACTATACTTAAGGAAATAAATCGACTGCGTCTGCTTAAAGGTAGTAAAAGTGACACCAGATAAAACTCCAAAAACGATTAGTTATGATTTCAGTCTTCTAACAAAAGATGACCTATATCTCTATAATGAAGGATCTCATTTTCGAATTTATGATAAACTTGGCGCACATCCTTTGGCAGTTGATGGGCAGGAAGGGACTTATTTTGCGGTATGGGCGCCGAATGCAAAAAGCGTTTCAGTAATTGGTAGTTTCAATAACTGGCAAAACAATAAGCATCAACTGCATCCATATGACAAATCCGGAGTTTGGGGAGGATTTATTTCTGGAGTCACTAAAGGTGATCTTTACAAATATCATATCTCAACGCGCCAGAATTATGTTTCGCAACGCGCTGATCCGCTAGCTTTTTTTTCGGAAATCCCGCCTAATACAGCCTCAATTGTATGGAATCTTGATTACAATTGGAACGACCTTAACTGGATGGAGAAAAGGAAACAGACCAATTCTCATACTGCCCCTATTTCGATTTACGAGGTCCACCTCGGTTCATGGAAACGGGCGAAAGAAGGTAAAGGTTTTTTAACCTACCGTGAAATCGCCCCGCAACTTACTGAATATGTTAAGCATTTGGGTTTTACTCATATCGAGCTGCTACCCATTATGGAACACCCCTTTTACGGATCATGGGGCTACCAGACAACGGGGTATTTTGCACCTACCAGCCGATATGGAACACCACAGGATTTGATGTTTTTCATCGACTACCTGCATCAGAATGATATCGGTGTCATCCTGGACTGGGTTCCTTCACACTTTCCGGATGATAAATATGCTTTGAGCTATTTTGACGGCACGCATCTTTATGAACATGCCGATCCGAGAAAAGGCATTCATCCCGATTGGAATACAAGCATTTTTAATTACGGCCGGCAAGAGGTACAAAGCTTTCTTATCAGCAACGCCCTTTTCTGGCTTGAAAAATATCATGCCGACGGTCTTCGCCTGGACGCTGTAGCCTCTATGCTTTACCTTGATTATTCGCGGCAGAACGGAGATTGGATTCCGAATAAATTCGGGGGTCGTGAAAATCTTGAGGCGATTGCTTTTCTTCAGAGGCTTAATCACGAGGTTTATCGTAACTTTCCGGATGTGCAGACAATTGCTGAAGAATCAACCGCCTGGCCGATGGTCTCAAAGCCTACATATCTGGGGGGACTCGGTTTTGGCTTAAAATGGGACATGGGCTGGATGCATGATACTTTGAAATACTTTTCGCATGACCCGGTTTTTCGTAAGTATAACCAGAACGAGATCACTTTCAGGATGATTTATGCCTTCTCTGAGAATTTTGTCTTACCGCTTTCCCACGATGAAGTCGTCTATGGAAAGGGGTCATTAATAAATAAAATGCCTGGAGATTACTGGCAAAAATTCGCGAATGTGCGTCTTTTACTTGGTTATATGCATGCGCAGCCAGGCAAGAAACTGCTTTTTATGGGAAGTGAACTAGGCCAGTGGGATGAATGGCAGCACGAGAGCGAGTTGGACTGGAGTCTGCTGGATTTTGAAAGCCATCGACAGCTTCAGCACTGGGTTACCGATCTAAATAATGCTCATCGTAAAGAGACTATACTTCATGAAATGGATTACCAATCAAACAGTTTTGAATGGATAGATGCTAACGACAGTGAGAACAGCACCATTAGTTTTCTAAGAAAAGGGCAGAAAAAGGATGACCTCATACTGATCGTGTGCAATTTTACACCTGTGCCGCGTTATGGCTATCGGGTTGGCGTACCCAGAGGCGGCTTCTGGCGCGAAATCCTCAATAGCGATGCCCAGGAATACGGTGGAAGCGGGGTTGGAAATTTTGGCGGATTAAATGCCGAGCATATTTCTTTTCATGGACGGCGTTTCTCTCTGTACCTTACTTTACCGCCACTGGCAATCTTGTTCTTTAAATACGGAGAATCAGACGAATGAAACATTATGTGTGTGTTCACGGTCATTTTTACCAGCCGCCTCGGGAAAATGCCTGGCTGGAAGCAATAGAGACGCAACCGTCTGCCTACCCGTACCACGATTGGAACGAACGGGTTACCTCACAATGCTATTTACCCAACTCGATTGCCAGGATAAACGATGAAAAAGGACTCGTTGCTAAAATTGTTAATAATTACTCCAGCATAAGCTTTGATTTTGGACCCACACTTCTTTCATGGCTTGAGTCAAATGAGCCTGATGTATACAATGCAGTGCTTACGGCTGACCAAGAGAGTCAACAACGCTTCTCAGGTCACGGTTCGGCGATAGCTCAAGCTTACAACCACATAATTATGCCCCTGGCAAACCGAAGAGATAAATATACCCAGGTTTACTGGGGAATAAAAGATTTTGAATGTCGTTTTAAACGGCAGCCTGAGGGTATGTGGCTGCCAGAAACGGCTGTAGATCTTGAAACTCTAAATATCATGGCAAGCCTCAATATAAAATTTACTATCCTCGCACCGCGACAGGCATTATACGTACGAAAAATCGGGGAAAAAGACTGGCAGGAAGTTAACGAGAATACGTTAGATACAACAGTCCCGTACAAGGTGCGGTTAAGCTCAGGAGCGGAGATCAACGTATTTTTCTATAATGGAGCAATTGCGGCTGACGTAGCCTTTCATGGTTTATTACAAAACGGTGAAAATTTAGCAGACCGGCTTTTACGTTCCTTTAAACCTGACAGGAATAATCCACAACTCGCGCATATAGCCACAGATGGCGAAAGCTATGGGCACCATCATCGATTCGGTGAGATGGCACTGGCGTTTGCCCTGCATTACATTGAGACAAACAAACTTGCTCAGATAACTAACTACGGTGAATTTCTCAGCTTGCAGCCACCTGCTTACGAAGTTCAGATACAGGAAAATAGCTCCTGGAGCTGTGTGCATGGTGTAGAACGCTGGCGAAGCGACTGTGGATGCAGTAATCATTATCACCCCGGTTGGAACCAAAAATGGCGGGCGCCTCTCAGAAAAGCACTTGACTGGCTTAGAGACCAGGTTAACGATGAGTGCGAAAAGGCGACAAAGTCGCTCTTCAAAGATTCATGGGAAGCAAGAAATGAGTATATTAACGTGATTTTAGACCGTTCGAAAGGCAACGTAAGGCAGTTTATGGAGCAACATGCATCTCATAAGTTGAGCAGAGTGGAGACCTCGAACGCTTTAAAATATTTGGAAAATCAACGCCATTCATTATTGATGTTTACTAGCTGCGGTTGGTTTTTCGATGACCTGGCGAGAATTGAAACAGTCCAGGTCATTCAATACGCTGCCAGGGTCTTGCAGCTTGCTCAGGAAATATGTAACCTATCCATTGAGACGAAATTTTTAGAGAAATTGGCATCTGCCAGCAGTAACATAAAAGAATATGGTAATGGAACAAAAATATACAATCGGTTTGTTAAACCCTCTATCGTTGACTTTAAGAGAGTCGCCGCACATTTTGCATTGAGGTCGTTATTCGAAAGATACCCTGATGAGGTTGAGCTATATAGCTATGAAGTTAATACAGTAGATTTTATCAACAATAAGTGTGGAAAAAATCAAGTCAACCTTGGACGTTTAAGAGTTATTTCTCCGGTCACCAGCGAGTCCGTTGATGCAGGCTTTGTTGCTTTACTGCGCGAAAACCAAGATGCGGTCACGGCTGTCAGTATTTCCATAACCCCTGACGTCTACGAAGATTTAAGGAATGAAGTCGTGGTTGCCTGTTCAAGTGAAGATCTGCCGCGGATCGACGCCGCGATAAAAAAATTATTCCGGGGCTCTCTTTATTCAATAGAATCTCTATTCAGGGATGCCCAGCATATTATTCTGGAAAATGTGATGGATACCTCTCTTACAGAGATAAAAGGTCTGTTTTATCCAGCTTTAGAAGCTTATTCTCTGGTTACACCCCTAGCTGATGAGACTATCTGCCCACTGCCAGAAACTTTTCACGAACTTATTCAGCTAATTCTGAATCTGGAGCTGCGCCAGGAATTCAGAAAACAAGATGGACCTGATGTTTATTTTGTTCAAAAAAGACTGGATGATGCGAAACTCTGGGGTGTCCAGCTTGATAGCCAGCGGCTTAGCGTGGTTATCAGTCAGGCTGTTGAAAGAATTGCGAAAGCTTTTACCAACCAGCCTCAAGATGAGACTTCTTTGGATAAGTTGATTATGATCGTAGGTCTTGCCAATTCACTTCCGTTCCACCCCGACCTGCAGCGCATACAGGGTATTTATTACCAGATTATGAAAACGATTTACAAAGATATCAAAGCTGGAGCTTTCTGGGGTGACATATTTGAGCCAAAGTGGGTTGATAAATTTATCGAGCTAGGTAATTTGCTCTATATCAAAGTCTCTTGAAGCGTCGAGTAAATATTACCCACACTCATTATGTTAACTCACCTACATACCTTGACATTGATTATTTCTGATATATAATCATCATTACACGCTTGGAGGCTGCGAAATGAAATCATCCAACCGCTTTCTCCTCGGGTTTGGTATTGCGATCACTATTCTTGTGGTAATAACGATAACCCTTGTTTTAACCAACCGCGGGATGGCGCCTCTTCTGCCGGAAAATACACCGCAGGGAACCGTTCAAAGATTTCTGCTAGCTATACAAGACCATGACTTACAAAAAGCGTATAGTTATCTAGACGTGAAAGAATCGGGGCGAAAGGTAACATACGATGATTGGATACAATCTGTATCACCACGTTTCCAAACCTCTTCACCAGCATGGAAAGCCACCTTTGGAAAATCCACCATTATTAACAATACAGCTACCGTTGAAGTGTTAATTGATATATTCGAACCTTCCGGTCCCTTCGACAATCCTGTACGAACGCAAATCGACAACTATCAGTTGAAACTAGAAAGCGGCAAGTGGCTTATTACCAGTCGCCCATGGTTGTACTGGTTCTATTAAATTCAAGGGGGGCAAATGAGCATTGTTAGAAGGGTGTTTTATTATCTCTTAACTCTTATTGCATTAATCGTTTTTGCTAATGGTATCGGGCAGTTGCTATCGCTTTTGTTCGATATTACTTTGCGTGGTGCGTCAATGCAGATTGGAAGACAGGCATTTAATAACAGTCAATTCAGTCTGGGTCTGGCAATGGCTATAATTGCGGGTCCGTTATGGTTTTTCTTCTGGCGTACGATCCGAAAGCGCGTCGCGGGTAATTCTGAAGAAATAGGCTCTGCGATACGCAAATTCTACCTGAATCTGGTGCTGCTTGTCAGTGCATTTACTGGATTGGGAGGTCTGAGTGGCTTTTTAAGATGGCTGTTCAGTGGAGCCCAGATGGCTTCTTTCTCATCAGGCGAACTAGCCATTTTTATTGTCAGTTTAATTATCTGGTTTTATCACTGGCGCGTATCGGAAACCGAGGGATATCCTTCTCCCGCAGCAAAGACACTCAGGAGGTGGTACGTCTATATCCTATCTGCAGCTGGCCTGATCTGGCTGGCGGAAAATATTGTGCGGGTCATAAGCGCCGCGATTCTTGTTTTACCCTTCTGGGGAAATACGGTCGCCCACAGCAATTTCTGGAATTACTCCACTCAATCAGGAATTTCCTGGATTATTTTGGGAGCTTTTGTTTGGTACTTCCACTGGTTCCGCGGAGCTAAAAATGATATCGAGTCTGTCTTGCGGCAGGTCTACTATTATGTTGTTGCGATTACAGGGGGAGTCATTACGGCACTGACTGCGTTGACTGCAACTCTATACATGGTCCTGAAATGGGCATTTGGCGCGGTAGATGTCTCTGTCGGTCAGCATTTCCAATTTTTAAGCTGGACAATTCCCACCCTACTCGTTGGACTTGCAATCTGGGGCTATCATCGCGAGCTCGCTCAAGAAGAACAGTCGAGTGTTGTTGAACGCAAGCAGTCAGCACAGCGTATACATAGATATTTGATGTCTTTCATCAGCCTCGGCACGACAGTTGCTGGTTTGATAATTCTTTTCGCGATTTTGTTAGGTCTGGTTATTGAATCTGGCGGCATACCGGCAGCAGAAGGACCGGGCGGTTGGCGAAATGCTCTAAGTTTATGCCTGGCATTGCTTATCGTAGGCACACCGCTGTGGATCTATTTCTGGGGTAAAACACTTAAACTAGCTGAAGCTGGCGGGGTAGTAGAATGGCGCGCAACGTCACGGCGTATCTATCTTTATGCGATTGTTGCTATTGCGATCGGCACGTTAATAGCCAACCTGGTGAATATCGTATACCAATTGATTAATGGCTTACTCCAGCAGGAAATTGGTTTACAGGTATTACGCGATATTAGCTGGAGTTTGGAAAGTTCCATTGTCGCTGTACCCTTGCTGTGGTATCACTGGCGGATTATTAGAAGCGAACAGCGTCGCGGTGCGGAGGGCGTATCGGTACACAAGAGAGTCACTCTTATCAGTAACGACCGGACAGGACAGCTTACTTCAAAAATTATCGAGAAACTCGGTTACAAAATAAGAGTGTTATATTTATCCACTCAAGGAGAGCCTGCTGCTGCAGTCTCTGACGAGGAAATTGATCAAGCTGTAATTACACTTCGCGACACGCCTGCATCTAACGTGCTAATTGTGGCTTCAGGGAATAAGATAACGGTGCTTCCTTACCAGGAAAAATAAAAAATATTACTGACCGGAGTTTCGCGTCATATTTTCGTAAAGTTCTTTATAGGCTTGTGCTGATTTTTCCCAGGAATGGTCCTCTTTCATGCCGTATATAATCAATGATTCACAGATTTTCTTTTGCTGATAAATGTTCAAAGCCCGGTCGATTGCGCCCAGGAAGTCAGAAACCTCACTAGTCTTGAAAAGGAATCCATTGCCGGTTCCTTTGTCGGGATCAAACTCATGGATAGTGTCCTTCAAGCCGCCTGTCTCACGGACGACCGGTATGGTACCATATCGTAGAGCGTGCATCTGGGTCAAGCCGCATGGCTCGTAACGAGAAGGGACCAATATAATATCAGAACCGGCGATTATCTTGTGCTCGCTGGAAAAATCGAACGCGAGTTTAATATCGAGACGACCGGGATATTGCGTCCTCATTTTTTCAAATATTTCCTGGTAATATTTTTCACCATAACCGAGTATGATGAATTGAATATTTTTCTTCATTAAGCTATTCATTGCAGCTGCGACGAGATCAAAACCTTTTTGAGACGTAAGCCGAGCAACCATACCGATTATCAGAACAGATGAATTCTCTTCCAGTCTAAAGGTCTTCTGAAGGTCGGTTTTACAGGCTTGCTTACCCGTCAAATCGTCGATTGTATAATTGCTTATGATGTTTGAATCTGTCTTAGGATTCCAAATACTGTAATCGATACCGTTGAGGATGCCTTTTAATTGATTACCTTTTTCTTGGAAAATACCTTCCAATCCAAATCCCTGTTCCGAGGTTTTTATTTCCTGGGCATAAGTCGGACTGACGGTTGTGACGTAATCGGCCAGCGCAGCGGCACCCTTAAGGAAATTTATCTTGTTATAGAATTCGAGGTATTTTGAATTGAAAAACTTCCAATCAAGGTTTAAGAGGTGCCAGTCAAGGTTCCAAAATACCCCCTGGTATCCAAGGTTATGTATAGTAAAAACAGTTTTTACTTCCGATAATTCCGGGTAAAGTTCTGGCCGCAGTCTTAAAAAGGCAATGGAAAGTGCTGCTTGCCAATCATGGGCATGAATTAACGATGGAGGATCATGCTTAAGAATTTCAAGAGCCGCCCTTGAGAAGAAGATGAAACGCTCCGCGTTATCCGGGTAATCGCCGGTACTCGTTGCATATAATTCTTCTCTATCGAAATATTTGTCACAACGGACAAAATAGACGGATATCGCATTCCCTATCCGTCCTTTGAGAGCTGTCCCTTTTTCAATTCGATTAGAAATGGGGATAAAAAAGCGGATATCGGTATTTTCAATCTTGAAACCACCCTTTAACACCGACCTGTAAGCTGGCATAATAAGCGTTAGTTTAATGCCGAGATTTTCCAGCGCTTGGGGTAACGTGCCAATGACGTCTCCGAGTCCACCGGTCCTTGCAAAGGGTGCAATTTCAGGTACGATCATTGTAACGTGCAGAGGAGTGTGATGCGGTGAGACCGGATTGGTTTTATGTGCCATAAGTCAGACCTCGGTTATTTCATTAAGTATGTATTTATTGTAATTGGTGTTAGCAACTGATTCAACATGCGGGAATATATATACGTTAAACTGTCTCTATTTCATACTCGCAGACGGTAAATTACGCTTGATTTATGAATGGTGAACCTATATAATGCAGACGATATTGCAATATTCGTGAGTATCGGAGCAGTGATGGAAGGCGTTCTCACAATGATAATGGCGGGAGGCTTCGGGGAAAGGTTATACCCGCTAACCAAAGACCGGTCTAAAGCCGCCGTGCCGTTTGGTGGGAAATTCCGTATCATCGATTTTACCCTGAGCAATTGTGTTAATTCAGGGATCCGCAATATCTTTGTATTAACTCAATACCGCTCGGAATCTTTACACCGTCATATCCAGGAAGCCTGGGGCATCTCGAGTGCCAGGCTTGGAGACTATATCTACTGCGTACCTCCCCAGCAAAAACTCGGCGCTGAATGGTACCGCGGCACAGCAGATGCTGTGAGACAAAACCTCGACTTAATTAGAAAACGTGTTGTAGACACGGTGCTTATACTCTCGGGTGACCATATTTATAAAATGAATTACCGGCAAATGGTTGATTTTCATCATGCTAAGAATTCTCACATTACTGTTTCCGCTATCAGAGTGCCCGTAGAAGAGGCAGCCGGGCAATTAGGTGTTATCGAAATAGATAACGACTATCGGATGATTGGTTTTGAAGAAAAGCCAGCCAATCCCAAAACACTGCCTGGCGATCCCGGTTTTGCCTTGGCGTCGATGGGTATATATGCGTTTGATGTCAACACTCTGATTAAGTCGCTGGATGACCATGATGATGATTTCGGTAAGCAGATTATTCCGAAAATGCTGAACGCAGATAAAAATGTCTTTGTTTACGATTTTCAAATGCAAAACAAAATTTCAGATTACTCCAAGGAAGTAATCGGCGGTAAAAGGAATCGAGTACTGGTTGAGAAGACACGTGATTCAAGTTATTGGCGGGATGTGGGTACAATTGACTCTTACTATGAGGCCAGCATGGACTTGATTGGTGTCGATCCTATTTTCAGCCTTTACGGTGAACGATGGCCAATCCGTACCTTTACTCAATGGCTTGCGCCCAGCAAATTCGTCCTCGGTGGGATGGCGTTCGAATCTCTGATTTCTTCGGGCAGCATCATCAGTGGGGGAACGGTCAGTAATAGTATAATTTCACCAGGCGTCATTGTCGAAAGGGGCGCCCTCGTCGTGAGCTCCGTCGTATTTGATGATGTGATAATCGAGCCTGATGTCAGGATTAATCGGGCAATCATCGATAAACAATGTGTAATAGAAGCCGGGGCTTCAATCGGCTACAGCGCCGACCTTGATAAAAGACGCGGATTCCATGTATCTCCGGGAGGAATAGTAGTCATTCCTAAAGGTGCTACCGTCAGCGCATACTCACCTTAAAGAGAGTATATTTCCTTTCCGAAAGTGTGTACCCA
>CAYHBE010000017.1:0-10997 GCA_964354765.1 uncultured Dehalococcoidales bacterium
GTAGAACTCAATGACTGTAACTGCGATCTTTTGAACGACCTCGACACCATCAGGGACATCATGCTTGCAGCCACTGTCGGATGCGGCGCCACAGTACTGGGAGAGTCTTTTCATAGGTTCAACCCGCAGGGAATCAGCGGAGTCATCATCATCGCTGAATCTCACCTTACCATTCACACCTGGCCTGAATATGGCTATGCTGCGGCTGATATTTTCACCTGTGGCACCACTGTCATGCCGGAAAAAGCCGCAGAAATAATCATCGATAGATTCGCACCTGGCAACCATTCTGTTGTGCAGATGTTCCGCGGTATGGTCGGGATTAAAGAAAAAGTAATCAGGTAGGTACATGGACGAACCCGATAAATGGTTTTTCGATAAAATAAACCAGAACTTGTTACAACTGCACGCCATTAGCGACGTGCTTTATTCAGGTCATTCGAAGTTTCAGTCGATTGAGATACTGAAGAGTCCCACCTTCGGCAAACTACTCGTGCTCGACAAGAAGATTCAATCTGCCGAGGTAGATGAGTTTATTTATCACGAAGCTCTCGTGCATCCTCCAATGCTCGCTCATCCAAAACCAGAAAAGGTGTTTATCGCCGGCGGCGGTGAAGGCGCTACTCTGCGCGAGATTCTGAAATACCCTTCGGTCAAAAAAGCAGTCATGGTGGATATAGACGCTGATGTCATCAAGGTCTGCCGAGACCTGCTTCCTGAATATCATGCCGGCGCTTTCGACGATAAACGAACCCACGTCTATAACACCGATGCCCGCAAATGGCTTTCTGAGAGCAAAGACAAGTTCGATGTCATTATTATCGATCTTACCGAACCGGTTGAAGAAGGTCCCGCATATTTGCTCTACACCCGCGAATTTTACGAGATCGTTCTCGGTAAGCTTTCCGACAACGGTTTAATTTCCGTGCAGTCTGGTTCGACTTCCTACGTCGAATTAGCGAATATAAAAGCAGTAGCGCGTACCCTCCGCAGTATATTTCCCATCGTTCGTATTTACCAGGCTGATATTCCTTCTTTCGGTGGACCCTGGGGATTCTGTGTTGCTTCAATGAAAATAGACCCCACCAGGTTATCAGTAAAAGACGTCTATAGCCGCATCAAAGAACGCGGACTGACAAACCTGAAATATTACGATGGAATTGCACACAAGGGTATGTTTACTTTCCCCAAGCACATGCGCTTGGCGCTTAATAAGGGTGGTCGATTGATCACAGACACCCGACCTCTCTATCTATACCAGGAATAACCGACTTGTTCTGGGTATACGCCGCAATTATCAGCGCCGCTACAGCTGCCGTAGTATCAATCATTGATAGCCATCTTTTATCTCGAAAAATGCCGAGTCTCCGGAGTTATCTACTGCCTGTAGGGACCGTGCAATTAATAATGGGTCTGGTGACGCTGTTATTTTCACCTTTTCCTGCTGCAGTTGATTTTACGACATATCTCATTGCCTTCGGGGCAGGTCTAACCGGTTCCTTTGCTATCATTCTAATGTTGAGCACCATGCGAAACAATGAAGTCTCCCGCATTATTCCCGTGGTGAATACCTCCCCCATCTTTGTCGCTCTGATGGCAGTGCCTCTACTCGATGAAATTATAGGGCTTGAAGATTGGATGGCAATTATCATGGCAGTTAGCGGTGCAATGTTGATTTCGCTGCGATGGGATGCAGGCGGCAAGCGACTTCAACTTAGTAAAACACTTTTTCCATTACTGCTTTCGAGCCTGCTATTTGCTGTCACTAATATTGGCATTAAGTTCGCCCTGGAGGAAATTTCCTACTGGAACATGTTCAGCGTCAGTACGATATGCTTCGGTGCAGTTTTTGCATCGTTTTCCATGCGATCGACTATAATTAATGAACTTCGAAACATGAGGCATTTGCGGCAGTCGATGACTCTCCTAATTTGCAACGAGATTGTGGCAGCTGGTGCCGGTGTCTTGTCTTACCTGGCAATCAGGGATGGACCGGTTTCTCTTGTATCTACCGTTTTAAATACGCGGCCTTCTTTCGTTTTCTTGTTTGCCATGGTTTTAAGTCGATTTTTCCCATTAGTATTGAACGAGCGACTAACCGGGAATTCGATAATTATCAAGTTTACGGCGATTGCAATGGTAGTAGGAGGATTGGCTTTATTGACTCTATGATATCTGCCCTTTTGATATTCCTGATAAAACTGAGGATGTAGTAAAAACCTGCCGGATAATATAACGTAAAGCCAAAGTATCGAAATGAATATGAATAAAGCTGTTAACTGGCTGTTGGAAGGCTCTCCTTGGGTGCAGTATCGAACCCGGATAGACCTCCTGGGACAAGATGAGAATGAGCCAGAAGTCATCGCTGCAAAGCGCGCGATGTTAACAAACCCAGCAATTAAAGCGTTAATATCAGAATTGGCAGGATGGCCTGGTTCACCTCTAAAACGGCATAATGATGCAAGTCACTTACTTCATAAATTGGTCTTTATTTCTGACCTTGGAATACGGATTGGAGACCCGGGTATCGATAGAATCACCAAGCGTATTATCGGAACACAATCAAAGGCAGGTGCTTTTCAGGTTCTTGCTAATATATCTCCCCGATATGGAGGAAGCGGACAAGACCAACTTGTGTGGATGCTTTGTGATGCACCGTCAATCATGTACTGCATGTTGAAATTAGGCGTGAACGAAAATCAGGCAATCCGTTCCGCGGGTCAGCACCTGGCCAGTTTAAGTCTTGATAACGGATGGCCATGCGCTGTAAGTCCTGAATTAGGGAAATTCAGAGGACCGGGACGAAAAACCGATCCCTGTCCTTATGCAACTCTACTCGGGCTTAAAGCACTAGCTCATATGCCTGAATGGCGAGATAGTAAAGCATGCATAACCGGTGCGGATACTTTGTTGAAACTCTGGGAGTATCGTAGAGAGCGCCGTCCCTATATGTTTGCAATGGGAACAGACTTTACAAAACTCAAAGCTCCAATGATTTGGTACGATATACTCCATGTTGTTGAAGTGCTTACACAGTTTCCATATCTGAGAAAAGATAGGCGTTTGCTTGAAATGATTGATATTATTAAAGCTAAGTCCGACAATGATGGACGGTTTACGGCAGAATCTGTGTGGAAAGCCTGGTCAGAATGGGAATTCGGACAAAAAAAGGTCCCATCTTTCTGGATAACACTAATGGTGCATAGATTATCAAAGCGAATTTCCTAGACTTCATGGTTGCGGCTCCCAGCGTTAGCTCCAAAGCTATTTGAATCTACTTCTTCAATTCAATGGCGAGGTTTTTCTATCTCCTTCACATGGAAGATATCAGCTTCTATCCTGGATGCTTTTATAGTTACTACGATTGTTTCTGCGATATTCCGGTGTTTCCGCGAGAGCAGTCAAAAACAATTGTTTGTTCTTATAAATGATTGACATCGTAAAATTACATAGTTATGTAACATTTTTGACCACGATTTTATGATTTCTTAATAGTTTGTTCGTTAAAATATGTAAAGTAGCCGTTTTCAAGGAGGTGCTCACATGCTATTCCAAATTATTCATTCCCATACCATCGAAACGTGTCCAGCACAATCGGCTGAGGTAGCAAAGCGCTCCGGTGAATGGTGGCAAGCGATGAAGAAAGCCACAGGTGTGAAAACACTGTCAGGAACCGTATCTCCGTTGGACCATACTTTCTAAATCGTTGTGGAAGCCGATGACTATCCGACTTTGGCACGGGCACTGCGACCGTTGGTAAGTATAGGGACGGGACATATCAGCCCCGTAATTACACTAGACCAGGCGTTTCCCATGGCCGAAACAGGCGCCTTTCGCGCCTCCAAGTAGTGCCATTTCTGGCAGCGTTGTCAAGTTCATAAAAACGTACTGCAGTAAGGAGGACAATATGTTAGCACGAGTAACCACAAGTCAGGGCAAACCAGAAATGATTGTGGCTGGCATTCGTAATTTTAAAGAGAACGTTGGACCAACAGCCAAAAAGATGACTGGATTCAAGAGATCCTATCTCCTCGTCGACCGTAAAAACGGCATGTTTAAGCATGTGTTTAGGTGTAGTCCATCTCTTCTATGCCGGTATGCCATCTAAGAGAGTTTTTTCAATTGCTGTAATGAAATGGGAATTTTTTTTATCGGAGATATGCCTGGAATCTATTTATTCCCATCGAGCAGAATAAAATAACGATCGATGGGGTAAACTTGATAATAGAGAGAGTTGCTCTCGACGAAATCAGGTTACAAGTATAATATTGATTATCGAAAGGTTTCTTTCGAGAGAGATTTAGGTACCTCCTGTTTATAAATCCAAATCCAAGGCGATAAAACTAAAATGAAGCTAATTTCTCTAATCATCGTCAGTCTGATGTTTTTATTCGTGATTGTCATAAGTTCATGCGTCCCTGCGAAACAACCTCAGCTTTTCGATGGCGACTGGCATAACTTGAGCATCTATGAAAGCGGACTGGTTAAAAGCGAGATACCTATGTTAACACGTTTACAAGATGCCACGGTATATCACATTGACATTGGTATTGCTGCTGACTTGCTGACCATTACCGGCAGAGAACAGGTCCACTATACCAATCTGGAAACAGTTCCCTTAGAAGACATCTGTTTCCAGCTTTTCCCTAACGTGTCCGGGAGTAAGACTTCCATCTCATCTGTTTTGTTGGAGAATAATGCTGTCGAGTTTAAACTCGAATCCGACGGAAGTACCCTTTGTTTGGCGCTTCCTGAGACTCTCAAACCTCAGAATGATCTCACTGTACAAATAGATTTTACCGTCGAGATTCCACAATCGCTTAGTGGTAATTACGGTTTGTTCGGATATTCCGGCGATATCCTGGCTCTCGACTGTTTCTATCCTGTTATCCCTGTCCATGATGAATCGGGCTGGCATACCGGGGCTGGTGCTCCGTTTGGAGATAAAACCTTTTTTGACGCGAGCTTCTACATGGTCCGCGTGACCGCGCCGAAGAATCTCGTGCTTGTAGCTTCCGGTTCTAAGGTTGAAAGCAAGACCAAAGATGATTCACAAACAGTAACTTTCGCTGCTGGTCCAGCGCGTGATTTTTACCTTGTTGCAAGCCGCCGTTTCACAGTTACGTCCACTGTAGTAGGAGAGACAACCATCAACAACTACTTCTTTCCTGAAATGGTCGGAGTAAATCTAGCAGCGTCTGCTGCCGAAGACTCCCTGAATAGCTTTAGTGTCCGCCTCGGAGAGTATCCCTATAAGGAATTGGATATTGTTCCACTTCACCTGCAAGGGAATGCATTGGGTATAGAATACCCGGGAATATTCGGTGTCAATATCGAGACTTATAGTCGACAAGATTTCCTGCAATCTACTGTCGCCCACGAAACTGCGCACCAGTGGTTCTATAACATGATCGGCAACGATCAAGTCAATGAGCCATGGCTCGATGAAGCACTTTCCCAGTATATGACCAGCCTGTATTTTTTGGATCGGTACGGCGAGAACGGTCGACAATCATACCGACAAAGTTGGATTAGATCATGGAATAAGGTAAATAATCAATCCATCCCAATTGGCTTACCGGTCAGCGAATACCTTCCCAACGAGTACAGTTCAATAGTATATGGTCGCGGTCCCCTTTTCATGGAAGCACTCGCTGAAAAAATAGGTCAAAAAACTTTCGATTCTTGCCTGCGGCAATACTGTATCTCAAACAGGTGGCAGATTGTTAACGCTACATCCTTCCAGAGTCATTTTGAGCACTGCTCATCATCTGAAATCAGTGAGCTATTTCAAAACTGGGTATACTCAAAGTAATTTATAACGGATTGCCTCAACTACCGTTGTATTGTATCAAACTTACGAATCACGGATATCGACAAGGCATTCCCAATAGAATTATATCTTGCTAGTGGTAAATCTCAGGTGTAGAATGTGCTATCCGAAAGGATTTCCTTTTGTTTAGATTATTCATGAGCTAACAAAATTTTTCTCATCAGCGATTCAGCTGGATTATTGTGACATTCATAAGAGAAAAGGGGGACTGAAATAAATTGGAATGGAAGACTCGTGTCACCGAACTACTTGGATGCAAGTATCCCATCCTGCAGGGCGCTATTGCCGGTTTAGGGAACTGGGAATTCGCAGCTGCAGTGGCGAAAGCCGGATCACATGGTACCATCACCGCTTCAAATTCACGGACTGCGCGTCAGCTTCAGGAAGACATTAAAAAATGTAAAGAAGCCGCCTTTAAAGCCCCCGGCAGTTTCGGGGTGAATCTCAGCATTGGGATTTGCCCGGAAATCGAGAAGATGCTTGAAGTTTGCATTGAAGAGAAAGTGCCAATTGAAACATCCGTATACAAGCCTGATGACCTGGCACCCCGAATTAAATCGAGTGGACTACCGTGGATTCATAAAGCCGCAAGGGTGAAAGACGCAGTTCATGCGGTAGAAGTCGGGGCAAATGCAATTATATTGGTTGGTCTGGAAGGCGCGGGAATCAAGAATCCCACCCAATTACCAACGCTGACAACGATGCTCTGGGGTAGACGTCACATAAATGTGCCGCTTATCGCCGCAGGGGGAATCGGTGATGCTCACGGCTTCATGGCGGCGCTGGGAATGGGAGCGGACGCGATTATGATGGGTACTGCTTTCTTGGCGACCAAAGAGTGCCCTATGAAAGATTCCATCAAAGAGTCGATTATCCATCTAACACCGGACAATCCTGAACTAAGACAGAGAGTTATGACACCGGGAACCCCTGTACGACCTTCTGAGGGAATTGCTGAATCCGTTGAGCGGGACTGGAGTCTTTCAGCATCTTTTGCTGCCGGTTCCATTGACCATATCCCAACCGTTAAGGAGTTAATCGAAAGCATTGTATCTGAAGCTGAGAAAATCATAAATGGATGGGAGTTTTTAAAAACAAGATAGGATAACCAGGATTAATCTGATCGAGGGATAAAGTGAACATCATAGCTATCTCAGGAAGTCCGCGCACGAATGGCAATACAAATTATCTTGTCGATGAAGCATTAAATGCGGCATCCGAACAAGGTGCTTCGACCAGTAAGTTCGTGTTGAGTGAGATGAACATCAAGCCCTGTTTAGCGCACGATAAGTGCTCCACCTTCAAACGATGCGCCCAGAACGATGATTTCTGTAAGATACTCGATGAATACATAGAAGCCGACGGAGTAATATTCGCTACCCCCGTCTACTACTTCAATATGAGTGCCCAGATGAAGATGTTCATTGACCGTAACTACTTTTTATCTGTGAAAAGAATACACCCCAAGGTAAAGACGGTCGGCTTGATTGTCGTGGCGGAATCGGAAGGCATTGAGGACACACTTCGGACACTGACAAGGTTTGTTGATTGGACTTTCCGGATCTCACCAATAAACAGGTACACAGTTACTGGTTACGCTGCAAAGGCGAGTGACATCAGCAAAAAGATTGATGTAGTTGAGAAAGTCCGGGAGATGGGGAAAAAGATGGCAGCTTTAGGCTAATGCTGGCCAATAATTCATTCTTGACTGCGGTCGCGGTAACCAGATAGGAACTCCTTGTCTTGAGCTGCCGACGGTTTCCTTCCCGCGAGGAATTCAATCACGAAGCGGCGTACCATGTGGCGGGTATAGTCCCGGTTGCGCGGGTCAGTGCAGTGAAGGATGATCTCCGGGTCATAGAGCTTGAGAAGTTCCTTGTTGGACTTACTTCTCAGTTCCAAGATCTTGGTACCTCCCGGACCGAGTGCGGACAGGATGAAGTCGTTACGGAACTGGTGGTACAAACCAGTGAGTAAATGAGCGCTACTGTACAATACGCAGAACTAAAACGTTTGAGTTAGTATTTAGCGTATACAAAGATTGGCTATAATACTATGCTCAGTCCGTAAAACTAGTGATATCAGCTTTAGCGAAATTGCTAAGCCTATATATTAGTATTAAAATTAATTTTGGCGCTAAAGACTAACGTTACGGATTGTCGAGGTGGCATGAAAATTCTCAGATATCTATTAATTTATTATGTTGTACTTATGCTACTGTTAGTCGGATGCACGAAGCCGAAAGATACTCAAACTACAGAAATCTCGACTAATGCTGATACTATTTTTCGTTATGGACGTATTTTTTCGTTTTGGACAAATGATGGCCATCTCGCCAGCGATCAATCAGTAAAGGGCATTAGTAGTTGGCGACTTGAGCAAGTGATACCGCCCGTAATACAGGAAGGCAGCCAGGTTGTGCTTAGTTCCTCATACCCTATTCCTGACGATGCTAACTTTCGACCCGAAAAGGTTGAGATAAACAACTCCATTTATACATATACAATCCCCTTCAAAATGGATGAGACCGTAAACAAGCCGAAAATAGTATACATTCCTAACCTTTCAAACACCTGGGCGAAATATAATATCGGGATGGATATTGATGCTGATGCAGAACTCATTGATCAGACACAAGGAATAGAAAATATCGCTATTATAATTACCCCCCGACATAGCTTCAATCAAATTTTGATTTCGATTGTACCTAATGATGATTTTACTTTAATAACAAATACTGCTAGCCCCGAGATGAATCAATGGAATATTCAAAGTCCTCAGGTTAACAAAGAGTATATTTTTAATGTCCAGCTGCAGGTCAAAGACACTTCAAATATTAATAAACTTTATAAGCCTGGAGTAACAATCACGGCTGAGACAACTCAAGTTCAACAAACGAAACAATCGGGCATAAGTCTTGGGGTTGAAGTTCCCGGGTTAGGCTCTCTCACCTTTCAGGCAGCCGAAGCAGGCGTTTTGGAAGTTGACAGAGCTGATCAACTACATATAAATTTATGGCAATCCTCCACCCACGAACTAAAGTATTCACTACAACCACCGATCAATGGCTGGGGATTTTGCCGGAACCTCGACGCTCAACAGAATCCCGATAGAAGCTCATTACTATTCCTGCCTGAGGATAACCAGGTGATTTTCTGGACGGATATCGATCCCCAGGCTTTCGGAAGTCCGATTTGGGACCCCACGATTGTTGTTGAACTTGAATGGATAGATCCGAAAGGACAAAATTACCGGACTCAGAAAATTAACTTGACGCTTGACGGCAACGGTCGTATTTCCGATACTGTCTCTATCGGGGGTTTTGATGCGAGTAAATTGGGAACATGGCACGTTACCCTGAAAATCGATGGTGATATTGTCTTAACACCCTTCTTCGTGGTCTCTACGTCTGAAGAAATATCAGGGATGTCTATTGATTTGGACACTAATCTGCCTCATTTCGTGGTTGGAGATAAACCATTTTATTTTATCGGAGCTTTTGTGCGAGATGAGATTTTCCGTACTACGTCTGCTGATATGCTAATATCCACGGCAAAGATGTCCGGCCTCAATGTTTTATTTTTGGTGCTTAACTCTTCTCAGAACCCTGGAGACGAATCGTGGCTGCGTCAACTGGATGTTTTCCTTGATAGGGCTTCAGCCCATGGCGTCTATGTCATTTTCTCAATGATGGAAGGATACGGAATATCACAGGATAATACAAATCCATTCCATAATCCCGGTGGTGTGTATGGTTTGATATATGATCAGAATCTTAGATCGACATTTAAAGATTTAATAACACGGGTAGTGACCAGAAAAAACACTGTCAATGGAAGATTATACAGGGATGATCCAACAATTATGGCTTGGGATGTGATAACAGAACCTGTGCCGCCTGGGAATCAGCCTATTATACCTGCAGAAGATTTTAATTTATGGCTGCAGGAGATGACCAAACACATCAGGAGTCTTGATCCAAATCACCTGGTGACTATGATGATCCCCGGTCCCATTAGCTCTAGGCATACTATTAAAGGTTTGCCTGATGCTATTCAGGCGCACCTCGATTTCTTTTTTGACGATACAAATATATACGACATGCTATATTTAGAAAATCAGCCATTAACGTTAGACTACATCGAGAATGGTTGCGACTATCCTGTTTTTTCACTTGGAATGCCTGTTGTGCCGCAGTTAGCTTTCACCGCAGGAGAGAATCTGACTAAGGAATTCGCGGCAGACTATGAATTACAGGGTCGAATATATTTAGAGGCTTTGATAAAAGGTTTCCAAAGGGGTATGGCCGGAGCGACTATATTTTCCTGGGGGACAAAGCGAGCTGATCAGGATCCGAGAGACCTTATCTACGACATTACAGATGAGCAAATTATCGTCTCGATATTAAAAGTCGCCACCGCGCTAAACACCATTAATTTATCTGAATCTCCGCTTCAATTCGTTAGAGTTGTTAAATAACTCTAGTTCTTGCTTGATGATTTTGTTATTGAGACGATTATAAAGTATAAGTACGATATCCGCTATCTATAATTACAAATGCTGAATGAGTTTATGCAACGTCATATAAAGCTTAATTAAGGCTAGTTCTTGTCTACCGCAGGGTTATACCTTTTGCTCTTGTAAAAGAGTATGTTCACTTTCTGTTAACTTTTATTTAGAAAAAGTTCGCAATATGTTCACTGGACGCTACTGTGAAATACACAGAACCAAAACTTTCGGACTTAGCTTCAAATTAGGAAATGAAAAAACAGAACGCTAATAATTCTGTTCGTTAAATAATATCTTGCCTGCTAGATTTTTAAATTTTCAAATGTAAGCAGTCCGCCGTTTTTAACGACACTTTTAAAAAAATCATAGTCCTTGGGCTTGCCGTTGAAATAATAGTTAATTACCCGTGCATTTGCATTGTGAGTAGCGATTAATACGTTTTTTTCTTTGTAGTCTTCCATAACCATATCGCAAAAATCGCAATTCCGTTCTATAAAATCTTCGGAGCTTTCTGTGCCCTTATCGCCGCTCATGGATGCTTGCCAGAACAGTTTTAACGATTCCGCAGTTTCCTCTGTGCCCTCAACCTCACCGCAGTTGATTTCGGCGAGCCTGTCATCAAGCACAATCGGTCCTTTGTAGATAATTTCGCAGG
>CAYHBE010000018.1:0-10868 GCA_964354765.1 uncultured Dehalococcoidales bacterium
TGGAGTCAACAGGACCGGTCATTCCAATATCGGTAACATAAGCAGTTCCGCCGGGCAAAATCCGGGTGTCAATGGTTCCCACATGTGTATGAGTACCGAGCACCGCACTTACCCGCCCGTCCAGATATCGACCCAGGGCAACTTTTTCTGAGGTGGCTTCTGCATGAAAATCGACGACTACGATAGGAGGTTTTCCCGGTGTATGTTCAAGCAAGTAATCCATGGCTCGGAACGGATCGTCGAAGTTTCCAATAAATGTCCTGCCGATAAGATTGACTACCATTACTCTTTTGGAGATAATGAATCCTTTGCCGGGAACGCCTGGTGGGTAATTAAGAGGACGTAAAAGTGGCACGTCACTGTCTAATACCGGAATGATATCTTTTTGTGCCCAAATGTGATTGCCGCTGGTAAGAACATCAGCGCCGGCATGAAGTAGATCGGTCGCAGTTTGAGGTGTAACACCGATCCCGCCGGCAACATTTTCAGCGTTGATGACTGTGAAATCAACGTTGTACTGTTGCTTTATCTCAGGCAAAAGCTGGACAATTGCCTGCCTTCCGGATTTCCCGACCACATCTCCAATTACCAGTATTAACATATTCGCGTATTAGTATTCTATTTTGCGTAGTCAACGGCACGAGTTTCACGGAGTACCGTCACACGTATTTGTCCCGGATATTCCAGCCCCTCTTCTATCTTTTTGACAATATCGCGTGCAAGCCGCATCGCTCCAAGGTCATCGATCTCCTCTGGTTTTACGAGGATACGGATTTCGCGTCCTGCCTGGATAGCAAAGGATTTTTCAACCCCCTTAAAACCATTGGCGATATCTTCGAGAGCTTTCAACCTCTTGAGGTAGTTTTCAAGCGATTCGCGCCGTGCGCCAGGACGAGCGCTGCTAATAGCATCGGCGGCTGCAACGATAAAACCCCAAATTGAAGTATTCGGCGTTTCCATGTGGTGTTCACTGATACCAGCCACTACTTCCGGAGATTTATCCCACTGTTTGACGATATCAGCACCAATAGATGCATGGGTACCTTCAACCTCGCGGTCGATTGCTTTGCCGATATCATGGAGTAAACCCGCCCTCTTGGCAAGGGTCGAGTTCGCACCAAGTTCGGCGGCAATCATCCCAGCCATAAAGGCAACCTCGATACTGTGCTGCAAGACATTTTGACTATAGCTTGTCCTGTACTTCAGTCTACCAAGCAGCCGGATAACCTCGGGTCTTAATCCCTGGACACCCACTTGATAGGCAGCCTGCTCACCGGCGGTCTGGATGTCTGTTTCCACTTCTTCTTCCGCTTTTTTCACGACCTCTTCAATACGAGCCGGATGAATACGCCCGTCCAGGATCAGCTTAGTTAACGCTACGCGGGCAATTTCCCGCCGCACCGGGTCAAAACTGGACAAAGTCACTGCTTCTGGCGTGTCATCTACAATCAAGTCGACGCCAGTTGCCTGCTCAAGAGCGCGGATGTTTCGCCCTTCCCTTCCAATTAGTCTACCTTTCATTTCATCACTGGGAAGTGGAACGCTGACAACTGTTGTCTCTGAAACGATATCAGAAGCGCTCCTCTGGATAGTTTGTGCCAGGATATCCTGAGCCCTGATATCAGCTTCTTCCTTAAGTTTTACTTCCCATTCGCGCATGCGTCGTGCAGCTTCTTCTTTTATTTCTGTTTCCATTCTCTGAAGCAGGACTTCCTTGGCATCATTGGTAGACATGCTGGAAATAATTTCGAGTTGTTTCACCTGCTTATTTTTTGCTTCCTCGATTTGGGCGCGCAAAGTATCAAGTGACTTTTCTTTGTTTTGTAACTGGCGTTCTCTCTGAGCGACGCCTTCAAGTTTTCTTTCCAGGTTCTCTGTTTTGGAGAGCAACCTGTTTTCCTGGCGTTGCACTTCGAGCCGGCGTTCCCTGTATTCGTTGTCAGCGGCCGCTCTTATTTTTTCTGCTTCGATACGTGCCTGGTCATTAGTATTTTTGGCGTTCTCTTTAGCTTCTAGTTCAATCCGGCTGGCTCTTCGCTGTGCGACGCGCAAAAGACGGTTCACAGCCATGCGACGGAAGAAAAATACAATTGCGCCACCGAGCACAACCCCGATAACAAAACTGGATAAATAAAGTAACAAAGTTTGCATTATTCTTTAAACCTCACTTTTTCCCTTAACTTCTTGACTCCGACCACACCACTTACCGCACCTGGGTCAAGATGAGGGGTATCCCCTATTGAGCTTTCAGCTCTCAGTTTTTAGCTGTCTGCTTATAGCTCGTTTTTCATCTCCTGCCAAACTCTCCTTACAGTCTGGCTGATAGTGTCATATGTAAAGCCGCGACGCCTGAGAAATTCGGACAGGCGCTGGCGGAACTCCTGGTATTCCAGGTTCTGTAGACGGCGTGCCCTGGCAATCGCAGCGTTGTAGGCAGATTCAGTTTCGTCAATCTCATTAATTGCTTGCGAAATTACGTCTTTATCCACTCCCTTTTTCTGCAGTTCACGTCGTGTCATCTGACGGCTTCGCGGACGGAAACTCGCCCGGTTCTCTGCCCAAAACCTGGCAAATGCTTCATCATTTAGTAATTTCAGCTCCTTGAGCTTTTCCACGACCCTGTCGATGTGTTCCATGGGGAATCCGCGACGCTGCAGTCGGTCACGCAATTCGGATTCACTCCGCGGTCTATAACTCAAATAACGATAGGCTGCATTAAGGCAACGAGCATAACGCAAAGAATTCTTCAGTTCGTCTAAGCGACTGCCGGAAAGCTCCATCCCGACTTTCAGTCCCTGTTTTGTAATGTTATCCTTTTCTAGACTGAAGGCGTACTTTCCATCCAGGAAGAGGTTAACCTGTTTCTTAATGCGCCCGGTTGTTCGGAGAGCAGTTATCGTATTCATCAGATGTTAACCTTTAAAAAAAACAAAAGCTGAGGTATATCCCCCAGCTCCACAAATTTATTACCAGTAAATAGCGAACTGCTAAAAAATTACTGGTCTTTGGAAGTGACGTGGGTGCCTTGAAGTGCTGAGGCTCTAACCTTTTGCTCAATTTCTCGGGCAATTTCTTCTTTCTGGAAAAGGAATTGTTTTGCGTTTTCCCTTCCCTGTCCGAGACGTACATCGCCATAGGAGAAAAAGGCTCCGCTCTTCTTAATGAGCCCCAGTTCTACGCCAAGATCAACCAGGTCACCTTGGCGGCTAATACCGTGGTCAAACATGATATCAAATTCAGCAGTACGGAAAGGAGGAGCTACCTTGTTTTTCACGACCCGGGCTTTTACCCGGGTGCCGGTAGCTTGGTCGCCTTGCTTGATGGTTTCAGTGCGGCGCAGATCGATTCTGACTGAAGCATAGAATTTGAGCGCTCTGCCGCCGGGCGTAACCTCTGGATTCCCAAAAACTATTCCGACTTTTTCCCTTAGCTGATTGATAAAGATAACCGCGGTTCCTGATTTACCAATTGCTACGGCTAACTTGCGTAGTGCCTGCGACATAAGGCGTGCCTGTAATGCAACCTGGCTATCCCCCATCTCACCTTCGATTTCGGCGCGCGGTACGAGGGCGGCAACACTGTCCACGACAATAACATCTACGGCGCTGCTGCGCACGAGTGCTTCGCAAATTTCCAAGGCTTGCTCTCCGGTATCCGGTTGCGAGATGAGCATCTCATCTATATTTACTCCGAGGTGTCCCGAATAAACAGGGTCGAGTGCGTGTTCCACATCTATATAGGCGGCAATGCCGCCTGCTTTCTGTGCTTCTGCGATAATATGCAGTGCCAGCGTGGTTTTACCAGATGATTCGGGGCCGAATATTTCGGTGATTCGTCCCCTTGGAATACCACCTAACCCAAGAGCAATATCCAGAGAAATTGCACCCGTGGAAATTATGCCAGCAATTGCCACACCGGTCGATTCTCCCAATTTCATAATGGCGCCTTTACCGAATCTTTTTTCAATCTGGGAGATTGCGAGCTCCAGTGCTTTTAACCGTTCTCCTGTGGTCATATTTCGTCTCTACATAATGATAGCACAGATGTTTTCAACAAAACAAGGAATTCCGATGTGTTTTTTGGATAGAAGAACCAACCTTCATTCCAATATTTCGATCAATTCATCACGGGTGATTTCTGCATCTTTCAGAATGCTAAGCAATACCTTGGGATGAAGAGTCTTGCCTGAATGATAGGGAACGGTAACACGTTTACCAGCATCGTTAGTATAGATTTTATGACTACCACTTTGTCGAGACATAAAAAAACTTTCCTCTCCAATACCCTGACAACTTGCCCTGCAGTTATCCTAGGTAATCTCGGGCTCGGTCCGTGACCTCAAGAGAAGAAAGACTGACAATTTCGGATGACGGTAAAGGTTCGTTTTTTGCCGTTCTGTCTTCAATATGAAGCTTAACCACATCCTTTATATTTTCAAGAGCATCTTCGAAGGTATCACCTTGATTGTAGCAACCCTGCAACTCAGGTGCATAAGCGAAATAACCACTCTTATCTTTTTCAATTACTATTGCTACATGATAATGTTTCATATCTCGTATCCGTATGAGCTTTTTTCTACGCAATTATTATAACATATATGATCATCCTCAATCCTAACGATAACAAACCTGAAGTTTTTCTCACCATTCAGGTGGTTTTTGCGGCATTTTTCTCTTATGTTCACTTCCCTTGTTCAGGGTTTCAATTCTAGCTGTTACCTTTGCATTCGCTTCGCCAGTTAAAATATACCGGTCAAGGTCTTGATAAGTAATCCCCATCTCTCCTTCATCCGTCTGTCCCTCCCATAATCCAGCTGAAGGCGGTTTGTCAATAATTGTTGGGGGGATATCCAGATATTTTGCTAATTCAATTACTTCTCGCTTGACCAGGTTGGCAATCGGCATCACGTCAACCCCACCGTCTCCCCACTTAGTGAAATAACCAACCGTGAGTTCACTGCGATTACTGCTGCCCACTACCAAGTAATTAAATCGGTTGGCGTGGTAATAGAGAGTTATCATGCGGAGACGGACTTTAAGGTTTGATTTTGCTAGTCGATCGAGGGCGGGATCAACTTTATTAGATGGCAGCTTTTGTAAAAACCTATCGTACAGATCATCGAGGATGATCACTTTGTATGTTATGGAAAAGGTATCTGCGACCATCTTCGCATGTTCCTGGTCTTGCGGATCACTGTAACAAGGAAGGTTAATGCACAACGTAGTAACAGGAAAAGCGCGCTTGCAGAGAACAGCGACAACCGCGGAATCAATGCCACCGCTGAGTCCAAGTACCACCCCTTTTGCCTTTGCTCCATTAACCTGCTCACGAATCCATTCCACCAGTTTCCCGCTAAGCTCATCTGCATTCATGTTTTCACTCCGTTCTTGCCGATTTCAGCAAATGTAAAGTATACTTGCTTGAAGGGTAAGAGTCAAAAGGAAACACAGGTGCCAACCGCTGATTTAATCCTAAAAAATGCACGAGTAATAACCATGGATCCCAGACAACCGGAAGCTCAGCTAGTAGCAGCCAAGAACGGTCGCATTGTATTTGTTGGGTCAAACGATGCTATTGGTGACTGGCAGGGACCGGGAACAAAAGTGATCGACTGTGCAGGGAAAACGGTCACACCGGGCTTCAATGATGCGCACTGCCACATCTATTCTTTCGTCAGAAAACTGGTCAGCATCGACCTGAGCGATCCTTCAATTAAAAAAATCGACGATATTAAACGAATTATTAAAAGAAGGGCGGACAAGATCCCGCCCGGCGAATGGATAACCGCTACCGACTACAACGAGTTTACCCTGACAGAACGCCGCCCTCCCACGTGCTGGGAGCTGGATGAGGTTGCGCCGGACACTCCGGTGGTGCTTTCCCATCGCTCGCTGCATGCCTGCGTTCTTAACAGCAAAGCCCTCGAACTGGCAGGCATTAACATCGCTTCGCCTGAACCTCCCGGCGCCCATATCGGCAGACGGGAAACAGACGGAGAACCAAACGGCTTCCTCGTCGAGATGCTGGGTTATGTGAGGGAAAATGTAATGCCGCAACTGGGAGGAGAAGAGCTGGAACGCGGTATTAAACTCGCCAATGACCAGTATCTCTCCGTAGGTTTAACATCTCTCCAGGATGCGACTTTTGTAAACGACCTCAGGCGGTGGCATTATCACCAGCATTTTAAAGTAGAGGGCATGCTGAAAAGTCGCGTTTACATGATGTTCGGCAAGGAGACGATGCCCCAGTTCCGTACAAACCATATGGGATTTGGCTCCGGAAGCCATTATTTGCGCCTTGGGGGGATGAAGATTGTGCCGAGCATGATTTCGGATAAACTTCACCCGCCCAGGGAAGAAATGATAGAACAGATACTTACAGCGCACCGCCTCGGATTCCAGGTGGCTATTCATGCTGTCCAGGAAAAACTGGTTGAATCGATTGTCGAGATATACGAAGCGGTGAAAGAGCAGTCGCCTGATTTTGCCAGTCGACGACACCGCATCGAACACTGCGCGGAATGTCCACCACATTTATTGGAACGGATAAAAAAGCTTGGTTTGAATATCACAACCCATCCTTCTTTTGCGTATTACAGCGGAGACAGGTATCTGGCTACGGTTGCCCCGACAACAATTCCTTATCTTTACCCGATGAAATCATTTATGGAGAGCGGACTGGTGGTGGCGGCAGCATCAGATTCGCCGGTGACGAACAACAATCCGATTATGGGGATTTTTAGCGGAATAATGCGTACCACATCTTCCGGTAAAAAAATGTCGCCGGAACAATGTATTTCAACTCGACAGGTATTGGCGATGTACACTGTTAACGCTGCTTACGACTCCCACGAAGAACACATCAAAGGCTCGATTACGGGGGGCAAATACGCCGACATGGTAGTGCTCAGTGCCGATCCCACGACCAGCCCACCAGAAAAAATCAGAGACATCCGCACGGAAATGACAATCATTGGTGGGGAAGTGGTATGGGAAGGATGAAAAGAAAAATCCGAAATTCGAATATCGAAATACGAAATAAACCCAAAATCATAATTTTAAAACATCATCTTTCGGGTGTATTACTTCTATCCTGCGGGCTAATATTACTAATGAGTGTAATGGCAGGCTGTGATAGGCAAAAGACAGTCGAGGAAACGACTCAAAAATCCCGGCTTGAATCAATCCCGACGGGCATAATCAAACAGTCGCCCGAAATAGACCGATTACCGCCAATATTACATTCTGATGAATTTCAACAGCCGGTGCCGCTTGGAGATGCAATTAATACAGCAGGAGCCGAAGATTCGGCGTTTGTCACCTGGGACAGCAACACCCTCTACTTTTTCTTTACCCCGGACGGGACAATTCCCGCCGAACGACAGTTGAACGACGGCGTAACCGGCATCTGGGTTTCACAAAAAGTGGGTGGCCAATGGCAAGCAGCAGGGCGCGTCATCTTACAAAACCAGAATAAAGAGTCGTTAGATGGCTGCGCATTTGTGCAGGGTGATCAAATGTGGTTCTGTTCAGCACGCCAGGGTAACATTGATGGGGTAGACATGTGGACCGCGGATTACCGGGACGGGAAGTGGACCAATTTTCGTAACGCCGGCAAGCTCTTGAACCAGGACTATGACATGGGTGAAATGCACCTCACATCCGATGGCAATGAAATCTGTTTCCATTCGGGACGGGATGGCGGAAAAGGCGGTTATGATATCTGGGTGACGCGCAAAGTGAACAATACCTGGCAGGAACCAGAAAATATCGAGGTAGTTAACACCGTCGACACTGAAGGTTGGCCATTTATCACACAGGATGGTAATGAACTGTGGTTTACGAGGTGGTATAAAGGTTCGCCCGCCATCTTTCGATCAAAGAAGGTAAACGGAAAATGGACTGAACCAGAGCTTATTGTTTCACAGTTTGCCGGTGAGCCGTCACTGGACAAAGACGGTAATCTTTACTTTACACATCACTTTTACTGGGATGCCAAGATGCTAGAAGCAGATATATACGTGGCTCACAGAAAATAATCTATCCGCCTCTTAATAGCTGCCGCGCAATAGTCATCCGTTGCATCTCAGAGGTTCCTTCGTAGATTTCTGTGATGCGGGCATCGCGGTAATACCTCTCAACTGGAAAGTCTTTTATGTAACCATAACCGCCAAATATTTGAACTGCTTTGTCAGCCACGAAATTAGCTGTCTCAGCAGCATGGACTTTTGCCATTGACGACTCTTTTATAAATGGCTGCTTCTGGTCTTTGAGATAAGCCGCCCGATAAGTAAGCAAACGTGCCGCATCGATTTGTGTTGCCATATCTGCCAGCATCCACTGAATCGCCTGGAAATTTGAGATTGCCTGTCCAAACTGTTTGCGTTCCTGGCTATAAGCGAGAGCTTTATCGAATGCTGATTGGGAAATCCCAACTGCCTGCGCCGCAATCCCAATACGGCTGCCATCGATGGTTTCCAGGGCAATGCTGAACCCTTTACCTTCAGGACCGAGCCGGTTTCCAGACGGAACAAAACAATTATCGAAGATCAGTTCGGTCGTGGATGAACCGCGGATACCCATTTTCTTTTCATGTTTGCCGACAGAGAAACCAGCCATCCCTTTTTCAACAATAAATGCAGTAATACCCCGATAACCCTGTGATTTATCCAGCGTTGCGAAAGTAATGATTATATCGGCTTCTGCGCCGTTGCTGATAAAGATTTTGTTCCCGTTGAGCAGGTAACCGCCGTCCTTTTTTGCAGCGCTCGTTGACATAGCGGCGACGTCGCTGCCGGCTCCTGCCTCAGTTAAACCGAAGGCTCCGAGTTTATCACCTTTCAGCAGCGGGGTAAGGTATTTTTTCTTCTGTTCGTCCGTGCCAAATACATAAATAGGGTAAGCTCCAAGCTCATGGGTTACAATAATGACACCGGCTGTCGAAGCACAAGCTCGCGCTAACTCTTCGAAAACAATTACCTGTTCTAAAGCTCCGCCTCCACTACCACCAACAGCCTCCGGATATCCAGTGCCCATCAGACCGATCTCAGCAGCTTTCTTAACAGCTTTAGCGGGAAAAATCCCATCTTCATCTACTTTGGCTGCGGACGGTTCTACCTCTTTTTCAGCAAACCCACGCACTGCCGCCCGGAGCATTTTCTGGTCTTCACTCAATGAAAAGTCCATAATAGCCTCCGTTATCATTCATTAGCTTGATCACCGCACGTACCAACCCTTACCCTTAAGATAACCGCGTACATACCCAGCTTGCCCAATGTGTGCGAAATTATAGATAACGCCTATCAAGCGTTGTTCAACTGTGCTCTTTGATTCCAAAGTCGGGCTCCAGACCTGACGACTGAGGTCTTCTTCGGTGAGGCGTGTGTTAATGTAATCCCGGGTCCGCTTGGAAACCGCCCGGTAGTAATCTAGCAATGTTTTAGTATCGGGCGGATGAAAGGAAGCCACCTGCTCTGACGTATGCCCGACTCCTGTGTCTTTCTGATCGGGCAGTCGATTGAACTTGAGATGCCACTTTTCACTTACCCAGAGCTGGTCTTCGCCAAACAAATCCGCATTCATGCGGTCCTGGCTTCGGGTAGAGTGCCAGATCAGCCAGCCGATGCTGTTTGTATCTGGTTTGGGTATAGTATTAAGGTCTCCAGGGGTTAAACCATCGAGTACCAGTTCAAGTTCACCGGCGAGCCGGGCGAATATGTCCACCATGAGTTCTTTAAGTTCCATCGCCAGGCAACCTCCTAGAGGTATTATATAAAACCAAACTTGTCAGCTATTTCTTTTCGCCGTACTCGTCGCGAAGAACTCGCTTCAATACTTTACCAACTGAACTTCGGGGAAGCTCTTTAACAAAGATTACCGACCGCGGTCTTTTATAACTTGCCAGCTTCTGACGGCAAAGCTCCATGATTTCTTCGGGGGTGCAGTCATCGCAGCCTTCTTTCGGCACGCAGATAGCCTTGGGTACCTCCCCCCACTCGTCATCCGCTACCCCGATGACAGCCACGTCGTCAATCTTGGGATGGGTAAAGATGACATTCTCAACCTCTTCTGGTGAGATATTTTCGCCACCGCGGATGATTATGTCAGTGGCACGTCCTGCCAGGAAGAAATATCCGTCTTCGTCCCTATAACCCATGTCGCCGGTATGTACCCAGCCGTCTTTATCGATCGTCTTCTTAGTCTTTTCCTCGTCCTTCCAGTACCCCGCCATCACTCGCGGACCGCGGGCAACAATTTCCCCAACCTCACCCGGCGGTAAGTCTTTGCCATTCTCATCGATAATTTTCATTCCCACGTCAGCCATCGGTTTACCGATAGAGCCTAGCCTCTTGAGTTTCTTCTCGCGCTCTGCTTCAGTCGCTCCGGTGATGACGTGGTCTTCAGGGCTGAGGGAGGTAATAGTTGAAGCCGTTTCCGTCTGTCCGAATGCATTAATAAAACTGACTTTCGGAAATACCCCAATTGCTTTTTTTATGACTTCAAGCGGCATTGGGGCTGCCCCATAGGTAATGACCCTGAGACTGCTCAGGTCATAATCTCTGAATTTCGGATGGTCGATTAACTGCTTTAGCATCGTCGGCACCATCATTGCCCGGCTAACTTTTTCTGCCTGTACTAAACCCATCCATTCCGTAGGTTCAAATTGTCGTTCAATTACGATGGTACGTCCGCCGTAGACTGCCGCCATCATTGCCTGGATACCCGCCACGTGATAGAGAGGTACGGTGAGTATGTTCTTTTCAATCGTGTCCGTGTCCGGAGGTGTGACGTTATCCAGGACGTAGACTGTGAAACTGCGGTGAGTGAGCATGACTCCCTTAGGAAATCCGGTGGTACCGGCGGTGTACA
>CAYHBE010000019.1:0-6685 GCA_964354765.1 uncultured Dehalococcoidales bacterium
ACTCAGTAATCAAATCACTCGGAAGTAAATTATTAAGATATTTAGTATCAACTTTAACTGTTTTGCTAATTCTTTCATTTCTTGTACCATCTCCTTTAGCACTAACCTCGTGGTAGTCATCCTCAACAAGAGGAACTAAACAAAAATAGAATTGCGCAGTTGTTGTCTTACATGCAAATAATGGACGCTCAAATTCAAATTGATAACCATCTCTTAGTACAATACCAGCTTCTTCTTCTAATTCGCGACGCATTGATTGTTCAGGTGTTTCACCTATTTCAATTTTACCCGCAACGCACGTTAAGAAATAATCATTACCATCAGCTTTCTTAAAAGTTGGAACATATTCTTGTCTTATGATAATTTGGTTGTATTCAATCAAATATGGCAAGCAAGCAACGATACTTGGCTCTTCAACGATTACCCAATCTTCATATTGTGTTATTTTCATATGTTCATTTTCAAAAATAACTGGTTCGTCTACAACCTTTTCTACCTTCTTCTTTATTACTCTGCTAAATTTATCCATATCGTATATATAATTTTATTATAAATCAAATTTTGGTAAGATCAATGTTGTATTTGCTGAATCTCCGAATATCAATGCTGATGTATCTCTAATAATGTATTGATTAAGTACTTTTGTGTGTGTATCTTCTACTATAATATCATTAAATACTCTTAGATTAGTCATCTTAGAATCAGAACCAAGTATAGATACATCAACATTCTCTAATAAAAATTCTTGTGGTATTATTACATCATCTTGTTTATATACTAATTTTAATTTAGATGAACCAAGATTACCTGCATCACTTTCATTTGTAACATCTCTTTTGTAGATATATTGTGTGAGTTTTTGTTGTCTTTGATCTAGGTTGGCTAAGTAGCAATACCAAACATCCTCATTAAGAGCAATTGCATTTGAAATTGTCGCAGTTGTTAAATTGAAGTGTGATGTTGTAGCATTTATAGTGAAATTTACTTTATCTGACTCTAATGATATTTTATATCCTAAGTTATTAGTTGCGTCGTAATTATTAATAAAGTTATAGGCTTCATTTACAACATAGTTATTTAAATTAAACCAAATCATAATAGCTCTATTATCCCCTTTGTCCAACTGTGAGTCACCTAGGCTATATACAACTGCTGGTGTGTCATATGTCACTGACGTCATATCATAGTTAGACTTACTAACAACCAATGTTGAGTTTTCTACTAATTCTTTATTAATTTTAGCATATATTTTATGTCTTATGACATCTCTAGTTAATGTTCTCTGTTGGTCTTTATTAGCAATATCTTTGATATCATTTGTTGCTTCTAATCCAAATAATTCATCAATTGTTGAATTTTTAGTAAGTTCTTTAACTTTATCCGCAATAGTGCCTTCCATTTGTAGATTGGCGAGTTGGTTGTATTTTTTAAGCATAACTTTATAATAAACTGCTGCGTTATTAAACTGTCTAAATGGTTGGGCATGTTCAACTCTAAACATTCTATTTAATTCTGGGAAATATAAGAAATCATCTTTTGATGGTCTTCTTTGTTCACCGAATATCGTTTTGAAATTCTTTTTGGTTATATGCACTTCAAATGTATCGAATAGAGATAAGTCAAATTGATTCATTACTATTTGATTATCAGGAAAGTTATTTTGATCTACTGATATTTTTACAACACCATCACACGCAACATTTAATAATTGATACTCGTGAAATGTGTGGTCAATACCATTTGAATCTGCATCGGTGGCAAAATAGACAACATCCCAACCAAATAATGCGCTTGCTTGGTCATTTAGTACATTTAGCAAATCAACTGCTTGGTTTAATGCATATGGTTTAAATAATTGGCTCTTTTGTGCCTCAGTCATTGGTTTTATTAAATCACTCAATGGTCCACAATTATTTGTATTTAACATACCACCATCAGTTGGTGGTAAATCAGACGCATTTGGTGTATTTGAAAAAGATGCTATAATAGATTTAGCATTGTCTCTAATACCAAATAAATTAGTTTTATAGTAATCATTAGTAACATTCTGGAAGTCACCAATTATATTAAAATCATATATAGCTACATTAGATGTAGACGTGTTTGTAAATTGATATTCGACTTCAAAGAATCTTATTGGGTTAATTCTAGCCGATATTAAATTATCTCTATTAAATGGTTCCCATTGCGTCCAAGTTCTTTTATTATCTTGTGAATATCTCCATTGTATCGATATTGAATCATTATTTGATGATATTAATTCAATATCATCAAAACTAAACACTTTATATACATATGGTGGATTAAATATTATAGATTGATTTGGTGTTAGTGCTACAGTTGCTTCTGATGTTTCATTTCTTTCTATTTCACCTGTTATACTGTACTCATTTATACTTATTATTCCGCTCATTGCGGTACCTTTTCTAACCCACTTTATTTCCAATGATAGCTTAGCAGATGTATCTAGACATGGGAAATCAACGAAGTCATATGTACTTTTTCTCCACTGCACTGTGCTTGATGTGGTAGATATGGTAATCATTTCTTCGTCTCTCTTAGCAGTTATCTGATACCAATCGGAATAATTAAGACCAGCATCAATAGAAGCTCTCCACCATCTTTCTAGATATCTGGCATCTGTCTCATTGCTGGTTACATCATAGAAATGGTCGAATTTTATAACATTTTCTAAGTGTGTAGTTATAATTGTTTGTTGTTGATTTACCAATGAAAAGTCTAATGTAGGGTCTAATTGATCCGAGATTACAATTTCTCCATTTTTATCATCATAATTAATCTGTTGCATATTGCTTATATATTAAAATCATAGCCTTAAATAAAATTTGTTAAAATGCTAATTTATCCGTATATTTGTTGTAAGATTTAACATAATCTGTCCCATAATGAACATAAAAGACACATTTTTAAAATTAACTAGTCGAACTTACCCACACGGGTCAGAAGATTTAGTTATCCCATTATTACCAAAAGGTTTAATGACTGATGCTTTTGGTAATCTCTACCTTGAAGTAGGTAAGACAACAACTATGTTTACCTCACACTTAGATACTGCTACAAAAGCAGATTGTGAAATTAAACACGTATTTGAAAACAATCTAATTAAGACAGATGGAACTTCTATCTTGGGTGCCGATGATAAAGCAGGTGTAACTATAATGTTACACATGATTGAAAACAAAGTGCCAGGATTATACTATTTCTTCTTAGGTGAAGAAGTGGGTTGTGTTGGTTCAAAAAAATTAGCTGAATATTTAAAGAAAGACAATATTTTCCCTCATATTAAAAAGTGTATAGCTTTTGATAGACGTGGTACAACATCGGTTATTAACTTCCAATTTGGTACTCGTTGTTGTTCAGATGCGTTTGCAAAAGACCTTGCTTCTAAGTTTAATGGTGCTGTTAGTGGTTTAAAGTTTGAAGCTGATCCTACTGGTTTATACACTGACTCTGCTCAATTTATTCCTATTATATCTGAATGTACTAACATTTCAGTTGGTTATCAAAATGAACACACATTTAATGAGGTTCAGGACATTGAATTTCTTCAGAAGTTAGCTGACGCAGTTATTAAGATTGATTGGGAAGCACTTCACACTGAAAGAGATCCAGCTGTCACTGAATATGACGAAAGCTCTTGGTATGGTCACTGCTATGGTACTAAAACACACAAGAGTTACTCTACAAATTATGGTAACCGTTATGACTATGGTAACTATGGTACTTCTTATAAAAAGAATGACGATTTGTATGGTTCTTATACCAAACCAAAAGCTAAGGTGCAAAACTTCTATGATGAGAAGAATGAGTATGTTTCTACAATAGAGTCACTCAACGGTGAAATTACTAATGTTAAGCTTCATTCTGAACGAATTAAGGCTGAGTCTGTTTTGATTCAAGACCTGTTTGATATACTTAATATACAATGCGATTCTTATACTTGGGATGGTCTAGAACTTCTTATTAACTATAAGAGTGGTTCAGTGACTAAGTTTACTCGTAAGAAGTTAATGGATTTCTTACCAGAGATTGATTATACAGATACATTTACACACTAAAACTTTAGTTATGAAGACAATAGCATTATACCCAGGTTCGTTTAATCCCTTCCATATTGGACATCTTAATATTGTTAAGAAAGCCGAAAGAGTATTTGGTAAGGGTAACGTGATTGTTGCCATGGGCATCAATCCTGAGAAGGTTGATGAAGATGGAAAAGAAGAGTACATAGAACATATGGAATATGAGGCCCGCAAGTTATCTGAAAAGATTGGTAGTGAGGTCATAACCTATTCTAAATTTTTACACCAATTGGTTGAACAATATGAGAAAGTTAGTGCACTAAAGGGTGATCCTTGCACAGTTGTTGTAATTCGTGGTCTTAGAAACGGTGACGACCTTGATTATGAGGTCAATCAGATGCGTTTCATCAGTGATTTTAAGAAAGACATTAATGTATTTTACATTACTTGTGATAAAGAATTCGAACACATTTCATCTTCAGCTATTCGTAAAATTGAACAGTTTGGTGGTAGTGATATGGTAAAACAATATTTAGTATAATGAAGATCTGGTTTATATCCGACACACACAATCATCATGACCTCTTAACCATACCAGATGTTGATATGGTTATACATGGTGGTGATGTCACCTCTAGTAAAGATCCGAGTAATAATGCTATTGAATTAGCTAATTTTATAGACTGGTATAAGTCTATAAATATCAAACACAAGATATTTATTGCTGGTAATCACGATGTGACACTTGAGCGAAATTTGAGCAGCGTTGATTTAACTGGCTTAATCTACCTAGAAAATAGCCTAGTTGAAATAGAAGGTATTAAGATTTATGGTAGTCCAATTACACCAGAGTTTGGTCACGATTGGGCATTCAATGTGCCTAGAATTGATATAATGACTATCTGGGAAAAGATACCCACTGATATTACTATTCTAGTAACGCACGGTCCACCGAAGGGAATTTTAGACTTGACTCAATATGACTCTAGAGACACTGCTGATGGTAAGCAATTTTTTCAATGCGGTTGTGAATCTTTATTGCAAACGGTGAGAAAAATTCAACCTATATATCATATATTTGGACATATTCATACTGAAAAGAATTGTCCAAACTCAGGTATGTTAAAGATACAAAATTGTGATACTACGTTTGTTAATGCTGCAGTGTGTGATTTTAATAGAGCAGAAAAGAATACTGGTTTGAAGTCAATTAAAAATGTAGTTAATAACGGATATGTGATAGAGATATGAAAGAAGCTACCATTAAAAAATCGGCATTAAACGAAGCCAGAGCTAAGTTGAAGATGCTTAAGAAACAAATAATTCATTCCATGAAAAATGATGAATGGGTTCTTCGTACTGTCTATAACGGAAGACAATATGCAAATGATAGATTTACTTTGCAGTTTTACGACGACCATAATAAATTTATGGTTAGCTTTGTGATAGATGATGGTAATAATAGCTTTAGATCATTTGATCTTAAATTTTTAGGGTTTAGTCGTTTGGAATTTTGGTATTATCGATTTTTCTATGTTCGTAGAAAGGTAATAGATGAAGCACAGTTACAGAGAAACAAGGATGCTCAAATTTCACTACTTGACGCCGGTCATTGTGTTGATGCCTTCTTCAGAAAGCATAAAGACCTAATGCGTGATGATAAGATAAAAGAACTAACTGACTAATGAAAGTATACTGTATAAATAGTGAAGATACTGAACTTAAACTAAAAGAGTGGTATGTGGTTGAGCGAATAATTGGTGGGACATCAAAGTCTGGTAGTGTGCTACAGACTATACAGTCTGGTACAATTGCTGCACATTATGATTTAGCGGGTTATCATAGATTATTTGATGCCAGTCGCTTCATGACAGAAGAAGAATTTGCTAAAATTCGCGATACTAAAATCGATACAATAATCAAATAGAAATTTATTTGATTTCTTCAACAAAATTCCGTATATTTACAAATAAGACTATTATTAAGATTTGCAGAGGAGATATTGCTCTAATCCTATAGAAATATAGGGCACGGAGAGGAAATTCCGCACATCATTGCTCACGGTAGGAGATTCTAACGGATCGTTTGTACTACCAAGGATGAAACTCAAAACAGGTTGTCGAAAGACTAGCGGGCAAGCAACGTGATAAGCCGAGGTAGAGGACAATAGACAAATAATATCATAGAACAGGAAGTGGATTATACTTACAGATCTCTATAATAGTCGAAAAAATAATAATTTAATACAGCAAAACAATGACAATTAAAGCAAAAATCGCAACAGACTTTCTCACAGCCTTTAAAGCTAGAGAAACAGAAAAGAAAAACTTCCTTGGATTAATCAAAGCAACGATTGATACCGAAGAAAAAAGTGCAAATAAAGGCTATCAAGGTGAATTAACCGACGAAAGCGTTATTAAGATTCTTGCTAAGTTTGAAAAGAATATCGATGAAGTTATTAAGGCAGTATCAGCTGATGCTGACGCTTTAGCTAAAGCACAAGCTGAATTAGCTATCGTTAAATCTTATATGCCAGCTAAATTATCTGAAGCTGAAATTAAGACTGAGGTCGAAATGGCTATCCAGAATGGTGCTACTAATATCGGTGGTGTTATGGCTTGGTTCAAAGACAAACAAGCTGA
>CAYHBE010000019.1:6785-10702 GCA_964354765.1 uncultured Dehalococcoidales bacterium
ATCTCAAACAAGCCATAGAACATGCTAATAGTATGTGTTGTAACATAAACCTACAATACTTTGTATGTGAGTGGAATGACGGCTATATAGTACATTCTAGTAGTTATATGAGAAAGCACAGTGATGTTGAGTATGTTTATGCTACTGGTGAGTTAAAGACTTGGCGTGTAGCGTATGATGAAAAAGAAAACCGATTTAGACATATAGTTAAATGATCCCAGAAGATATTATCATAGAACACATAACTAATGTGTATGAGTTTAATATTACACCTTGTTTGGTGCCTAAGAATCATTTTCAGAACATAAAGAAACACTTTTATTTTTTTATCTTACATAAGATAAGCAGAAACCTATTCTTTTTTCTCAGAGATAAAATATCCCCAGTAAAATACCGTGATGAAAGACCAGATGGTAGCATTTGGTTTGAAAAGAGAAATATAGGGAAATTAGAATATGAACTAGTTCTTTATCCAGTACCACCGGAAGTTGCTAGGCTCGAAAAGAATGTAAATGGTACTCTGGTGGCGAGTGGTAAGGGTAATTATTCAGTTAAATTATATCACGAGAATATCTGGAAAACAAATACGGATACATGGACATCTAAATTTTTCATCAATGTATATGACCTACCTGATACCATCACTGCAATAGATAAAAACTTTTCAAAAGTTCCTGAACTTAAGCAACTACTTAGAAATCATAAAATATCAACTATAAATTAATAAACAATGTACAAGATTAAACTTAAAGCAGAAGCAAGAGCACACTGTAGTGATGCTAGTACCGATAAATGGGAACTTTGCACAGATTCACAATTGAGAGAATTAGATGGTATCGACTGTCAAGATGAATTCTCGGAATATTTTCACGGAGCATATGGTAGCGATAAAAATGAACAAAGCCTTATCGATAAAGGTGTTCATAGTGGTTATATGTATTTTGAATATGAAGATGGTGTGTTGTGGACAATTACCACCTATAACTCAGATGAAGAACTAACTAGAGCAGAACTTGACATATTAGTTGATTATACACAAGGACAATGGTCTGATGGTATTGGTGAAGGATTTGAGCAATTTGCTTGTTATGATGACGAAGATGGTGAGTATTTTATCTCACCTTGGTTCAGTGGTCAAGAAGTGGAAGTAGAACAAGAAGCAATCTAATTAAAAACAATCTAAACAATTAAAAACAATTAAAAAATGGCAACAATTTTAGCAATCGGTTCAATCGGCTTCTGGATATTATTATCCGTCGCAGTAATATTAATAATAACAGCTCTTGAAAAAGAAAGTTTCGGAGGAGCATCGGCAACATTCATAGGCGCAATCATACTTATTGCCTGTCTTGGTTCGGGTAAAGATTTACGAGGTGTTGGTGAGTGGATTATAGCAAATCCTGGAACATCGAGTCTTGTAATCTTAGGTTACGCATTACTTGGTGTTATCTGGTCTTTTATTAAGTGGTATATGTATCTAGTTGATATTAGAATGCAAAGGGGTACTAATAAAGTTGCAGCAGATAAAGATAAAAACATAGCACGATACAACAAGTCTACAATTATGAGTTGGATGTGCTATTGGCCTTTATCAATGCTGTGGACACTCATAAACAACCCAATTAAGAGGTTCTTCAATTATATTTTTGAATCAATTAGTGGTTCATATCAACGATTAGCTGACCGAGTACTTAAACAAGATTAATAACATGGATCACATTAAATCATATCAAGATTATCAAACTGAATTAGATAATCTAAACAAACAAATGGCTGAATTAAAAGCCAAAAGAACTGAACTAGAAGCTGACTTAGAAGAGAACGGCTACTATGTGAAAAATAATAAAGTTCAAAAGACTGAAAAAGTTTGGGGAGCTATTGTTAAATGGTCATACTACTCTCAATATGTTGGTGAAAAAGGTTCTATGCATGACCACTACCAACATGCCACAGTTGTCAATGATAAAGACTATCATGCTATTATAGCAGCATATAAGGCTAAAGATTTAGACAAGTTGGATGATTTGCTTGGATCGAATGGGTTAATTGGTGAGAATTTCTCACTCATTGTGCCAAAGACCAGATATGACTATAATGCAAGTAGGGGTTTACTTGATGCTAATGGTAATAGAACTAGTACCAGTGGTTATGTGCCAATTCCAGCTGATAAAATTAAGGCTCAAGAAGATAGAAAATTAGCAATGTTTACATTGACTGATACTGGTCTTGGAGAAGAACTTAGTTTCAGATATAAAGGTAGTTCAGACCAAGGTGAGACTGTTAATGATAGTGGATTTACATTAGGACCATTCTCTAAAAAATACATTGATAACTATAAAAGTTATTCTGAAGAGGATGATTTTGACGGTGGTAATCATATTACGTGGGAAAAAAGAGAATTTTAATTAATATATACTGAAATGAAATATATCTCATAATATGATTAAGAAATTTGGTGAAATGAATGAATCAGCAGATAGAATGGCTGAATTACTCTCTAAAAGAAAGCAACTTCTGAAAGAAATTGAAAATGTTGATAACGAGATTGAAGCTATATCAACTGACTCTACAATTTACGGAGATCCTATTGCGAGATTAAATGCTTGGTTAAAAAGACCATCACATAAAAACAAACGCAGTTCTCTACCATCTGGTGAAATTAGAAAATGGTTAGATGATTATGTATGGAAAGACTACTTTGGAGATCCTGACTTTTTTCCAAAACACTCGATGCAGTCATTAGTTGATTTACTACAAGAGTATGGTATGGATCATGACAAAGGGAAATATAAGGGACCTGGTGATAAGAGAAATACAATTGATTTTCAATTAGGTGTGAATGGTATCACTGAAAAACTAATTGATTATATCATAGCTGAAGATTATGATGAATTTGAAATAGACTGGTAATATGAAACTTAAAACATTTAACGAAATGAATTCTAATGAAGCGAAGGTAATTGAGATTACTTTCCCAAATGGTGATGTATATACAATACCAGCCGAGCTAATAGCACAGAAGAGAACTGAATACTATGCTGAAAATGATGGATTTGAAAAAGACTCAATTGATTGGATTAAAGAATTTGAAATGTCAATGGCTCCATCTGAATTATATGATTGGTTGCAAAATGATATGGATTGGGCTGATGTAAAAGATCATGCTACAAAGATGGAATCAAGTGAACCAGACTATAATAGTATGTGGTTTGATGCTGAATTTGAAGTAAAATAAATAAAGACTATGAAGATTAAGAAGATAAACGAAATGGGTGAAAGTGAAAACCAATACCCAAAGGTGGGTGAGTTTGAAGCAAAAGTACCAAGAGGATTTATTGCTGTTATGAAACATGAGGATTCATCTGATGGTACATTATCTTTCAGATCTACTTATGATGAGTGTGTAGATTTAGTACACGAATTCTTCTTAGATTATGACTTTGAAGTTAAAGATGGTAAACCATATGATTCAGGTCATGAAAGTGGTGATCCAAATGACACTGAGCCATTTGATTGTTTCGATGATGTGATAATGCACAATGATAAGGTAGCCGGATTTACACACTGTAGTGGTAGTGGTCCAGTAGCGGTAATCAGAGAAAATGAATAAATTATTTGGAAAATTAAACTTTTTCAATTATATTTGTAAAATAATGCAAAGGGAGCGTATGCTCTTTAATATATAATAAACAATGAAATTAACAGTAAACATAGTAGCTCCGCAAGTTCAACCCGATCAGGATCAGCCTGGTTTGAAGCGTGCTATCTGTTTGTTTACAGTATAAGTTGAACTCTAATAAAGAAAACTCTATATCGAAACCCAGTAGCAAAACGCTACTGGGTTTTTTCATTTTATATAGTTTTGGATTAGGTTTCGACAAATGAAGTTGAGGGTGAGCCTTTATTGGCCTATGTTT
>CAYHBE010000020.1:0-10540 GCA_964354765.1 uncultured Dehalococcoidales bacterium
TTCAGACGAAGACTTTGAACGCTAAACTTTTTGGTTTTTCTTGAGATGAGTTATATCGCGGTACGTCGCCAGTTGACATGTCACACCATCGGAATCGACATATGGTAACGCCTCGACTTCAAATATGGAGCCATCCGGAAAGGGGTATTCCCATCGGGCTGTTTTGCCCTTGATGACTTCCTGAAGGAAGCATTGTTTATCACAAGGTTCCTGAAAATGATATATGTATTTATAGCAGGGCAGATTATTTGTCTCACCGAATGTTTTTTTCATCGTCTCGTTAGCAAATCTGACCTGATAATCTGGTCCAACGATGATGACGCCATCGGACATCCGCTTTAGAATACTCTGCAACCTGTCCCTGTCAGCCCTGACCTCATTTTCAAGCTTTTCAATTACCCGGTTCTTTTTAAACATAGAAGCTACTAAATAACCCGTGGCTCCCTCACCTACCAGAAATAAAATAGCTCGTAACAAGGGCGAAGGGTACGGTGATATGAATATAGCCCGAGGCATCCATATTCCGCCACATATAATTGTAATAATGATAGCGGCTTTTAGACCGAATGCGTATGCCGCATACAGTATCGGCGCCAGGAAAAGCAGCCGGTGAACATCGTGAACAGCGTAAAAAATATCCAATCGTAAGGAATCAATATTAAAATAATCGACGATCTCACCGAAATAATAGAATAAAGTACAAAAAAATAAGAGTAAACCCAGTATATAGAGCCTGTAGAACATCCGGTCTTTGAGACCTGTTTTCACGACTTCAGTAATACTGACCTTACTCTCTTCCTTTTTATTGTCCTGGATTTCTCTATTGAAAGGAGTTTTCGTGTTGTTCACCACCTCATTGTATCACTTTCACTTTTCGTTGGCAGTCTGTTTCTCAGCTTTCCGGGCAGCTCTTGCCTCTCTCAAGGAGGCGAAGACACCACCAAGGTTCAGATACCATACGAATGCTGCCGGGAACAGGATGAGCGGGATAGCAATTACCAGGGCGATAATTACCTGAGCCGACATCTTCGTTCACCTCCTTTTCATCTTATTTACTGCTTTACTAAACTACCGGGTCTTACCTGCTTCGCGAGCCACTTTTTGCTCTTTGTAGGCTTTCATCAAGCCGCCGATGTTGAGATACCAGATAAAAGCTGCTGGGAATAAAACCACCGGGACTGCGATTGCGATTGCCAGTACTACAGTGCCTTCCATCTTTGTCCTCCTTTTTCTTTTTATCCCTCCCCTCCTCACCCCACTATCATCCTAACATCCACTCTGCTCAACCGACTTCCGTTTCAACACCTAATATTAATCAGGAAAATACTTAACGTATTTGCCTGGTATTTGTTCAAAATACCTAGAAGAGCCTGTCAACAGATTACAGTCAGCCGTAAAACGTGTATAATGAACAAAAATGAATGAAAATGATGCGCAGCATATAGAAAAACCACCTGCTCCGGACAATAAATTCGATAGACAGATCCAGATATTAGACCGTCTTTTAAATTGGAAGGCTAAGAATGGTCTCCGTAGCCCTCATTTCTGGATCATTATTATTGTCATGCTTGGCTTCGGTTACATCTACTATAATGTCCTCAAATCATATCATGATCTTTATATCATCCTTTTTTTCTACCCCATGATGTACGCTGCGATTACTTACCGACTTCGAGGCGTTATGATCTCAGGGATCGCTTTCCTGGGCATCGTCTTACCTCACGGTTTCCTTACGGAGCACGATGCTTATGCAGTAGTACGATCGTTGCTATTCGCAATATTTGCCTTTCTAATTAGCAGCCTGGGTGCGACATTACTCAACTACCTGGAGCGTCAGCTCGAATCGTATCGTGAAATCGTATATCTTAACCAAGAGTTGAACAAATATATCGATCAATTAGAGAAAATGCAGCGGCAGCTTATCCAATCTGAAAAGATGAATGCATTGGGGGAGTTGTCAGCTTCGGTAGCTCATGAAATCAACAATCCACTTGCAGGCGTCCTTGTTTACAGTAAATTACTTGCAAAGAAAGTTAATAACGAGGTGATCAACAGACAAGAGATGATCACCAACCTCGCCAAAATAGAAAATGCGGTCACTTACTGTGCGAATATAGTACGCAGTCTGCTCGATTTTGCGCGTCAAACTGAACCTTCTCTTAAACCAGTAAAAATTCCCGATATTATCGACCAGGTTATGACACTCGTCGGACACCAGGCACAAATTAAAAAAATTAACGTGGTTAGAAAAGAAGAAAATCCCCTCCCGCCGGTTATGGCTGATTTTGCACAGATACAACAGGTTTTTGTTAATCTCGTAGTCAACGCAATACAGGCTATGTCCGAGGGCGGTACGCTTATCATTACTATTACATCTAAAGATGGTTTCGTCAGGACTGCTTTTACTGACACAGGTGTAGGGATAAAACCAGAGCACATGAAAAAGCTTTTTACACCGTTTTTTACGACCAAGAGCGAGGTTAAGGGGGTGGGGCTGGGTTTATCGGTATCTTATGGTATCATTGAGCGTCACAGCGGCAAAATAGAAGTACAAAGCGAAGTAGGCAAAGGTAGCACTTTTACAGTCGTCCTTCCGGGCACGGGCAACTGACAATTTATTGTATTCAAATGAAAGCCCCCTCCAGGTTCGGAGGGGGCTTTATGAAAGGGAGTACTTGCCCGGAACTACTTGAACGTAACCTTAAGTGCATGTGTTGAGCAGGATACACACGGATCGTATGCCCTTACCAGCATCTCCATCATCTTCTGGATTTCTGCTTGTGGTTGATCCAGAATCTTAGGAACCAGTGCCTCGAGGTCTTTCTGAATATTATTATGATTTTGGTTCGTTGGAATAATGCAGTTTGCTTTGGTAATGATTCCGTTTGCATTGTAAGTATAGTCATGGAATAGGATACCGCGCGGCGCCTCAACAGCTCCAACCCCTCTTCCGGCTCTCGGTTTTACCCGATCAGGCTCTTCCTCTACGCCACATTCAACAAGTTTGTCTATCAGGTTGATTGCATCTTCAACGATGTGATATGTCTCAACCAGCTGTGCCACTGATATCATATAAGGGTTATAACACGGAGCTTTAATACCTAACTCAGCGGCGACTTTTCTGGAACGAGGAGATAGTTGTTTGGAATTGAGGTTGAAACGTGCCAGAGCTCCGACCATATAGGAATCCCGTTTGTTTTTTGTATATTTTGCCGTCGATTGAGGTACACAGAATTCGTTAGTGACGCCAAGATATTTATCAATTGGAACAGTCGCAGCATCAGAAGATGCTATCTGCCCGCTAATCCATGCATACTCTCTCGGCTCTTTGAGTGCGATGTATTCTGTCTCACGCACAAAATCGGGGATTTTTAAAGTTTTGAAAATAGATGTCTCGACATCGAGGTCGTTCAAGCATTCCTGCAACCGCTTTTTCAAAGCTTTTAATTCGTTTAAGTCAGGGACTTTGGTAAATCCGCCAACAACGCAGGAAAGCGGATGAGTTTTTCTCTGAGCTAGCGCCTCAGCCAGGTTGTAGGCTAGTTTTTTCATCCGGAGTGCCATGACAACAACGTCTTTATGTGTCGCTGCGAGAGGTATTACACTGTCAACTCCAAGAAAATCAGGCGCGATGAGAAAAAGAGTATGAAGTACATGACTCTCCAGCATTTCGGCATCGAAAAGTAATTTCCGGAGAAGGATAGTCTGTTCGGAAGGCTGAATCCCAAAAGCAGCTTCAGTAGCTTGAATCGACGCAGTGGTATGAGCAATACTGCAAATGCCGCAAATACGCGAGGCGATGTGATGCACATCATCATAGTGTCTGCCTACCAGCATCGCTTCGAAAAATCGCGGTGACTCGGGCACTTCCCAGAGTAATTTTTCTATCTTGCCATTATTCGCATCGAGGATAAGGTTACCGTGACCTTCAATGCGGGTTACATAGTGGACATCCACCTTGACCTGCGTCATTTCTTCACCTCCGGAACATAAGTATTGTAAATATTGAATTTATCCATGACCTGCTCGGGAGTAAGCCCATGCTTTTTCAGTATCTCTTCTTCGGAATTCTTGTTAGGTTCGTCGACCATGCCGCGACATCCCCAGCACTTTCTTCCGCCGCTAACACAGATAGCGTTACATCCAGCTCTTGTCACCGGACCTAAACAGGTCTTTCCTAACTCGAAGATACAGATATTTCCTGCCAATTTGCATTCAGTACAGACAGGATAGCTGGGAATATCCGGTTTCTTTCCTAGCAGTAGAGCTTTTACTACTTTGACCAACTCGGCGGTTTGTGGAGGACATCCCCTAACATAGAAGTCGACGGGAACAACTGCATTTATGGGACGGGCAGGAATCGTGTCGTAATATTTCGCCGCGTCGCCATACACTGTTTTCAACGCCTGTTCCATGGGAAGATGGTTTTTCAGACAGTTTACGCCTCCGATACTTGCACAGGCACCCAGGGCAACTAGCACCTTCGCCTGTGCACGGATTTTTTGAAGTCGTGGAATTTCAGCCTCGCGGCTAATACTACCTTCGATAAATGCGATGTCATAATCATCCGATCTATTCGATATCGCTTCGCGGAAGTTTACAATCTCGATCGCTCCCAGCAAGTCTAGCAATTCTTCGCCGGTTAAATTCAACACTTCCAGCTGGCATCCTTCGCAACTTGTGAAATCAAAGAACGCAACTTTTGGTTTCATTACACAGCCTCCCTTAGATTTCTCAATTGAGCCAGGGAAAATACCGGACCTTCCTGGCAGACATATATACCATTGATCTGGCAGTGTCCGCATTTACCTACACCGCACTTCATCCGGCGCTCGAGCGACATTATTATATTTTCATCAGCCAAGTCTTTCTTTTTCAGTTCAACTATGACAAACCGGTACATAATTGGTGGACCTACCACAACTGCCACTGTTTTTCGCGGATCGAGTTGAACCTTAGGGATGAGCGTGGTGATAACACCAACATTACCCGTCCAATCGGGAGTACCACGATCGACTGTCTCGTAGAATTCAAGATCCGGATTAGTTTTCCACGCCGCTAACTCGTTGACAAACAACCGTTCAGAAGGAGTACGCGCTCCGAAAAGAACAATCACCCTACCAAATTGCTTCCTCTTATCCATTACATATTGAATTAATGAACGGACAGGAAAGAGTCCGATGCCCCCAGCGATGAAAAGGATGTCCTTACCTTCCAGCGCTTTAACATTAAAGCCGTTTCCAAATGGACCTCTTATACCAAGGACATCGCCTTTATTAAGATTATGGATAGCATTGGTTACGCTGCCCACGTTTCTTACAGCAAATTCAAAACTCCCTGGGCGGGTTGGTGAACTTGCTACGCCAAATGGAGATTCCCCGATACCCATTATCGACACGCTGATGAACTGACCTGGTATGTGTCCCAGCTCTTTACCATCGGTAAGCTTTACCTCGAACACTTTTTCTTTAGCAGCGAGTTGTTCAACTCTCACGAGTTGCGCAAGACGCGGCGTATATAGTTCACTTTCAGGATAGGTTTCCCTGAGAACACGCTGGGCAGTTTGCTTTGCTTGCCACGAGGCTGCGATCGCATTGAATGCTTCCAGCGGGCTGGCGATTTCCGCGAGACACGCAATCGCACAGCGCCCGCATCCAACGCAACCCATCCTGCCATATCGTTCAATTACATATTTTCCCTTTCTATAGATACGATGGCGGAACCTGCTAGCTTTGTCTTGACGGAAATTTTCGCCCGTAGCTACCTTAGCAAAATCAACAAGCATGCATGCGTCCCGTTGGCGGATACGTTGACCTTCCCTGAGGTTCAAAGCAACGTCGTCCTGCACGTCAAAACAGAAACAGGTAGGACAGACCATAACGCAGGAGCCACAACTAAGACAAGTTTCACTTCGGGACTGCCAAAATACATCATCATAGCTATCCTCAAGCAGCTTCGGAAGTCGTTCGCGTGGGACGTCCAGATGAAGCTGATATCTGGTTAATGCTTCATCAAGTACCTCTTTCTGCTTTGCGATGTCATCAGCTGCTGGTTCGTTGGTGGTGGTATATCTTTTGATAAGATCATTGCCCTTTTTCGATCCGATAGCCACCATATATTTAGAACCTAAATCGGTAAGCATGAGATCGTATCCATTTTCCGCAACATGCGTGCCCATACTCGGCGCAAATGATTTTGGCGACGGATTAAGATTTTCAACCCCGATGATAATGGTATTCTGGCGCCGGGCAATATAATCCGGATCTGGATTAGCTGTCATAAATGCTTCGTCCAGCATCTCGATCGATCTGATATCATATGGATGAACGCCGATTATTGCTCTCGATGTGCTGTCAATTACCGGTTCCGGTTTAGCGCCGTTACCTAATTTAAATTTCAAGATCGTTTCCCGGGCAGGTAACAGATAAACTGTCGGAGGTGAAACGGTAATATCATAATTCAAAGCCAGTTCATCAGCTTTGTTGATTCTATCGTAGACATACTTTCCATATTTTGCCTTGACGCCGTAGACATCCATGTTTTTCGTGAGGTTATTTACAAGATTCTTAAAATCTTGCTTGCTGACCACTACGGATTTCTTAAGTTCGCCGGCTTTTGCGGCTGGTTTGCGGGTAACTTTGGGTGGGGTGATAACTGTAGGCTCTTTCCCTACCGACTCGATAGTCTCACGAACAAGATGTTCCAAGTCGTCGGGAGCCAGAGGTTTCACCATGTAATCGATTGCGCCCAGCTTGGTTGCTTCTTTCATAGTCTCATCGGAAGGATAAGCCGTTATGATTATGGATTTGATCCAAGGACGCTGCGCTTTGACTTCTTTAAGAATTGAAAGCCCTGTCCGACCCGGCAGGCGGATATCTAAAACCATTACGCTAAAATCCTTCTTAGGGATGAGTTTCAGTGCTTCTTCTGCCGTCTCCGCCGTCGATACGTCATAACCGGCATTAGCTAGCCAATCCCTTAGAGATTCACGAACAATAGCTTCATCGTCAACAATCAAAATAGAATTATTTTTCATCCTTTACTACCTCCCTGGGTTTCGCTTGCGCATTTCGGACCGCTTCTCTAACCAGTCGTTCCAGGTCGTCGGGAGCTATCGGTTTGACCAGATAATCGATTGCCCCCAACTTCAACGCTTCAGCTGTCAAATCCGAGGTGGGATATGCCGTGATGATAATCGCCTTGATATCCGGTTTTTTATCTTTTACTTCTTTAAGAACTGCAATACCAGTCCTGCCGGGTAATCTGATATCAAGGATAACAACGCTGAAGTCTTTTTCGGATATTAACTCTAGTGCTTGTTCTCCGGTTTCTGCAGTCACAACCTTATAACCGGCATCCTCAAGCCAGTCCTTGAGTGACTCTCGTACAATGGGCTCATCGTCAACTATTAGAATTGGTTTTACTGGCATGATACCTCCTTATAACAGGGATTAGCAGGATATCAGGAGCGTTTACATGATAATCTAACACCATGATTTAATCAACTGCCAACGCTGACCAGCAAAGGTGCTGAAACAGGAACAGCTGTTGAGACTGATGAAATTAGCACTTGAGCAGCTTGCCTTTTGCGGTCACGGTATCTTCTGATATTGTTCAGAACCCTCTTTTTTTCCTCGTCTGTCATATATTTATATTTGTGCCGTTCCTGCCGGCACTCGTCGGAACAAAATGAAATCCTTTTTTTCGGTAGCGGTTTATTACAAACCCTGCAAAAATGGTGTGCGCTGTAATAGTCGACAATGGCTTGTACAGCTTCCCGCGACCAGAGGAGATAATGGCGCTTTCCAATACCCCATGCGAACGCAGGTTTGATAACACCGATATGTTGGAGTTCAAGTACGCGGTTTCTGGGTAAGCCTGATTCCTCGCAAAGCTGCAGTGTGGAATACCAAGCATGCTTCGTTGAACCGCTATCGCGAGTTAGAATCTGTCTCACCCTTTCCTTGCTAATACCGACCTTCTCTGCGATCTCGCGCATTGGCGATCCAGCCTGTCTCATTTTAAAAATTAGCGCTCTGTTTGCTACCGAACCACGTTTTACTTCAATAACCACGATCTAACCTCCTTGGAGTGATAGCTCCATTGATTATTTTTTCGTGAATAAGCCAATGGGTAAAACCCATCGACCGTACTTATCGTTCCAGATTATTGCTATTGATCCCCAAACTGCTCCCGCGCCGCAGAATAGTCCTTCGACGCCAGCTATTTTTGCATCCATTCCACCGATAAAATGCGCTGCCAGAAGGAAGAACAAGATAACGAGTGTTCCAAATACCCAGACGTGCATGATAGACATCTTAAATGTACCGACAAACATATAGGCGGTAAAAATGCCCCAGCAAATACAGAGCCAACCAAGACCATCTGAATCGAGTGCAACTGTGCCAGTCCACTGCAGTAAGAAATAGAAACTCAAACCTAACCAGAAAGCCCCATATGAAGTGAAAGCTGTGAGACCGAACGTATCGCCCCGCCGGGCGTCGATAATGCCAGCTATAATCTGAGCTACGCCGCCCCAGAAAAAGCCGTAAACTAGTGGAACCAGTCCTTCAATTAAACCGAGATTATGCAGCTGTAATAGGATCGTGTTGAAACCAAACCCTGCCAAACCCAGCGCTCCCGGATTCGCCCACTGTACTTCTTTACCGTCCGACACCGATTAGTAAACTCCTTCTCATTCTTTATTTTTCCGCTATACCCAAGGGGAGGTCTTTATCAACCACCCCCCGAAAACACCCGCTAAATATTAGGTTGTAAGACCATTTTTGCACCTTCAACCAGGGTTGCTACGACCGATGGGTCTGCCAGGGTAGTTATATCTCCGAGATTGTCAGTTTCTCCGGCCGATATCTTGGTGAGGATACGCCGCATTATCTTACCGCTGCGAGTTTTTGGAAGAGCATCGGCGAATTGAATTTTCTCAGGAGTGGCAATCGGTCCCATTTCTTTGCGGACATGCTGCACCAACTCCTGTTTTAATGCATCAGTTTTATCAATGCCGGCTTTAAGCGTGACGTATGCATAAATGCTTTGCCCCTTGATAGCATGCGGCATACCGACCACGGCGGCTTCAGCTACCTTGAGATGCGAAACGAGCGCGCTCTCGACTTCAGCTGTACCGATACGGTGCCCGGAAACCTTGAGAACGTCGTCCATACGACCCATTAACCAGTAGTACCCGTCTTCGTCTCTCCGTGCACTATCACCTGTGGTATATACGCTCGGGAAGCGAACGAAATATGTATTGTAGAACCGCTTCGGATCGCCATATACACCGCGCATCAGACCCGGCCATGGCCGCTTAATTACCAGATAACCGCCTTCGTTGGTGTCTGCTTCGGTTCCGTCTTCACGAAAAATCGCCGGAACGATGCCGGGGAAGGGTAAGGTCGCAGACCCGGGCTTAGTCGGCACGGCGCCTGGGATCGGGGTTATCAGGATTCCACCTGTTTCCGTCTGCCACCAGGTGTCAACGATTGGGCAGCGCCCTTTTCCAATTACGTTGTAATACCACATCCATGCTTCGGGGTTGATTGGTTCGCCAACCGTACCCAAGAGCCGTAATGATGTAAGGTCATGTTTATTGGGCCATTCATCGCCTTCTCTCATTAGAGAACGGAGCGCAGTTGGTGCAGTGTAGAATATATTGACCTTGTATTTTTCGACCATCTCCCAGAATCGGTCTGCCTTCGGATAAGAAGGAACACCTTCAAACAAAATTACAGTCGCGCCGCAGGCTAACGGACCATATACGATGTAGCTGTGACCTGTTACCCAACCAATATCAGCTGTGCACCAATAAGTATCATCTTCCTTCAGGTCGAATACCCATTTCATTGTTTGATAAGTATAGGTAAGATAACCGGCTTGCGTATGCATGACACCCTTAGGTTTACCGGTGCTACCGCTCGTATAGAGGATGAATAATGGGTCTTCCGCATCCAGGACTTCTGCTGGGCAGGTCGACTTGATATCCTCATCTTTGACTTCTTCGTGCCACCAGTGATCACGTCCAGCCTTCATTGGTACCTGAACACCGGCACGTTGTACGACGATGCAGGTCTTGACATCCGGACAGTTATCAAGCGCAACATCGGCATTATCTTTGCTACGGATGACTTTGCCGCTGCGATAATATCCATCGCTGCAAATCAGCATACTGGCTCCGCAGTCAAGCATCCTGTCTTTCAAGGCATCGGCGGCAAATCCTCCGAATACAACACTATGGACTGCGCCTATCCTGGCACAGGCGAGTAAGGCGATAGGTAACTCGAGTACCATCGGCAGATAGATACAAACTCGGTCGCCTTTTTTAACGCCGTATTTTTTCAATACATTAGCGAATTTGCTTACTTCAGTGAGGAGTTCCTGGTAGGTAAGTGTTTTTGAATCCCCGATATCACCTTCCCAGATAAGCGCTGCCTTGTTCTTTCTCCAGGTAGTTAAATGCCGGTCGATGCAGTTATAGGTTACATTAATCTTGCCACCGACAAACCATTCATGCTTTCCCTGTCCCCAC